>DASVSM010000770.1:0-2743 GCA_036388115.1 Flavisolibacter sp. | reverse complement strand
TATGCGATGAGTTTTCCAAAACGCATCATCAATGATTTTCCACGAATGGATTTCAAAAAAATCCGTAACCTGACATTTGAAGAGCCGGATGTTAAAACCTTTCGCAACCTGGCACTGGCTATGGAAGCACTGCACAAAGGCGGCAATTTGCCCTGTGTTTTAAATGCAGCAAATGAAATTGCTGTTTATGCTTTTTTACGAAATCGCATCGGCTTTTTGGACATGACCGACGTGATTGAACAAACGATGCACAAAGTTTCCTTCCTGCAAAAACCTTCATTGGAAGATTATCTTGACAGCGATGCGGAAGCCCGCAATTACGCCGCCGACCTGATAAAGCTGTAAGCCGCCGCCTGCAGGGTTATAACGAAGATTTATACATTTCATCACTTATATTGCAGCCTTAAAAAAATTGAATTTCTGAGTTTTGTTACCGGCAGTGTTGCTACTATCATCGTCTGTTGCGTCGCACTCTTCAGGGTTCTGAACTTTACTGAACAAGACTCCTGCCTGTAAAACCAGGAGTCACACAAATTAAATATGATTTTACTTGCGGTTAACTGGTCTGCATTGTTTGCTAACATCGGGCAGTTCATTTTAGCGTTTTCCATATTGGTTGTGCTGCACGAACTGGGGCACATGCTACCTGCCAAGTGGTTTGGCTGTCGTGTAGATAAATTTTATCTCTTCTTCAATCCCTGGTTCTCCTTGTGGAAAACAAAAAAAGGCGAGACCGAATATGGTTTGGGATGGATACCGCTTGGCGGTTATGTAAAGATTGCCGGCATGATTGACGAAAGCATGGACAAGGAGCAACTGAAACTGCCCGCACAGCCGTACGAATTCCGTGCAAAGCCGGCATGGCAACGGCTGATCATTATGTTGGGTGGTGTAATGGTAAATTTTATTTTGGCGCTACTTCTATTTGCTATGATTCTGTTTGTTTGGGGAGAAGAAAGGCTGCCAACTGCCAATGTAAAATATGGTTACATAACCGATTCGTTAGGGGCAGCAGCAGGAATCAGAGACGGCGATAAAATAACAGCCATTAACGGACAGCCGTTGGCCTACTTTGAAGATTTGCCAAAAGGTGTTGTGTTAAATGAAAAGGCGACACTTTCTATTAATCGCAATGGGGTTGATACAGCTGTAACATTGCCGCAGGGATTTCTTTCCAATTTAACCAAACGCCAGTTGGCGGCCTTCGTTTATCCAAGAGTTCCGGCCGTTGTAAAAGATGATCCCGAAGCAAATTATGTGTCCGGCGAATTGCAAAAGGGCGACCAGATCATTGGCGTGAACGGGAAGCCTGTTTTCTTTTTTGATGAATTTGCCAAAACAAAAAAGGATTTAAAGAACCAGAATATTACATTAACTGTTTTGCGCAACGGTAAAGACACGGTGAATGTGGTTGCGAAAGCAAATGCCAATGCACAGGTAGGTATTCAGACGAAGGATCCATACGAGATCTTAGGATCAGAAAAGAAGGATTACTCTTTCTTTGGCGCTATTCCTGCCGGTGTTGATTACGGCATTGATCGCCTTGGCGATTACATGACAGGTATCCGTCTTTTGTTTACCTCCAAAGAGCACAAGGTTTCCGACAACTTAGGAAGTGTTATTTCTATTGGAAAAACCTTTGGTGGTGAATGGGACTGGCGGCGTTTCTGGATGATGACGGCTCTGTTCTCTATCATTCTTGCCTTTATGAATATCTTGCCGATTCCCGCATTGGATGGTGGCCATGCATTGTTCACCATTTATGAAATGATTACTGGTAAAAAACCGAGTGACAAGTTTATGGAGTACGCCCAAATGGTAGGTATGGCCTTATTGCTCGGCCTGATGTTGTATGCGTTTGGCCTGGATATCTGGCGCCTTTTCCGATAGATTTAAGAAAACGCTGACTGTGTTTACCGCCTTAAAGCCGTAACTTTACCAGCTGTTCTTTCAGTTGCAGAATTTAAATACAGGACGTACAAGAGTCCGCCAGTGGCCGAAGCAAAACTCGATAGTAGCAGTGGCTTCTGGTACATAAAAAATAATGGCGACGCAGAAAGTGGAAGATTGTTTAGGATAACCATAAACTACCAACCACAAACTGTAAACCTTAAGCACGGGGGTGTTTGGTTTTGACAGCATCGATCTTTGAAAGTGTAAGCATGCAGTGCGTTGGATAATTAGCACTTTAATCTGAATACTCAAAACTCTAAATGGCAATACTCAGTATGCCATGGCCGCTTAATCAGTGATTAAGTAGTCATTAGGGCCGCCGCACAGGTTTGTCTGTTACCAAGTGCCGCCGCCGACTTAAAACAAATACAGGCTGCTGCAATCGAAGGCTGTGACGGTTGCTTAAGAATATCCAGCTAAGAAGATGATTGGTTTGCCTCCTTCCGGTCATTTTCCGACAAGCAATAAGAGGATAAGCATGTAGAAAGCTTTTGGATGTCATGTTTGGACACGGGTTCGACTCCCGTCACCTCCACCTCACCGGCTCCGTTCCCGGTACCGTCTAAAACGAGTAACTGTTTTTGTTTTAAAATCAAGACGTTATGAAGAAAGACGGGCATCAAATAAGGTGTTCGATAGCACTTGTCCTGGTAGTACAGGGAGCTATCGAACACCATACGGAGCAGCTCCTGCTTTTGCACAATAGCTGCACTTTGATACACGACTTGTAAATCTGTAAGCTTCATTAGTTCGGACTGCAGCAGGAAGTGCAATTCATTCTCATCCCGGT
>DASVSM010000769.1:0-4529 GCA_036388115.1 Flavisolibacter sp. | reverse complement strand
AAAAGAGATGAAATATCCTTCTTCGCTGATGGCATTAGAGAAGGAAATCTGGCTGAATGGCTTGAAAAAAAGGTTTGATATTTTGGTTTATGATAGTGAGCATAAGCCATGGATGATGGTAGAATGTAAGGCGCCAGATGTGGCGTTGAATGAAGATGTTTTGCAGCAGGCTTTGCGGTATAATATTTCGGTGCCAGTGAAATATATTTTGATTACAAATGGAGATAAGACGATGGGGTGGAAGAAGGAGGGGAATGAATTGAAGTTGTTAGGGGAGATGCCGGGATGATAGCAGATAGGTACTACAGCAGGCAGTGTATTCCGTGTTCGGTCATCCCGGAACTGCAGAAGAATATGAATGTGGTCAGATAATTTATTTCAGAGCTCAATAAGATCCAGCAGAACCGCTGTCGAAAAGCCATAATTTATGGAAGTGTTTTGGTGGCCATCGCTTGCGGCAGTACTAATTTGGGCAAGGTGCTTTTGGGGAAGGCCTGCTTGCCTTTTGGTGATTTGCCCAACGGAATATTGAAAAGATGAATAAGGAATAAAGAAGTAAAGGAAGACGAGCCAACAGATGAACGACCTTCTTCGCCAAGCTTAGAATGACAACAGCTGAAAGGAAACGGTGCTGTCAACTCCAAACCTTTTTTCCCTACATTTGCCGCCTGTAAATAAAAATCTTTTATGGCAACGACTTCTGATATCAGCCGCGGCATGATCATTAAGCTTGAGGGCAGCCTTTACAAAATTGTGGAATTTGGCGAAAACAAAACAGCCCGTGCTGCTGCAAAAGTGTGGGCAAAACTGACCGGTGTGGACAATAACCGCTCTATTGAAAAAACATGGAACAGTGGCGACTCCATTCACCCGGTGAGAGTGGAAAGAAAAGAATACCAGTTTCTTTATAAAGACGACAGCGGATACAACTTTATGGATAACGAAAGTTTTGAGCAGGCGGCAATTCCAGAAAACCTGATTGATGCGCCGCAATTCCTTCGTGACGGTGATGCGGTTTCTGTTTTGTTCAATACCGAAACCGAAATGCCGATGAGTGTTGAGTTGCCTGATAAAGTAGTGATGAAAGTTACGTATAGCGAACCTGGTTTACGTGGCGATACGGCTACCCGTACGCTAAAGCCTGCCACTGTAGAAACCGGTGCAACCGTGATGGTTCCCCTGTTTGTAAATGAAGGTGATGTGATTCGCATCAACACCAAGACAGGCGATTATGTGGAGAGAGTGAAGGAGTAGAAGAACTAGGATTTATTGGATTAAACGGATTAAGAAGAGATTAAAGCAATCATTATAAAGGAAGAGTCGTTCAATTTTGAACGACTCTTTTTATTTCTTGTAAATTTCTCTAATCCAGAGAATCCTAGTTCTGTATCTTTCTGAAACTGCTTGCATAAACTCCCGGCTCTTTGCCCGGTTCAATGCGCAGCCAGTCATCTTCGGCGCGATAATAATATTTTCCGGTAAGGTTGTTTTTTAATTCGCTCTCGGTTGCTTCGCGGTCGACTTTTACAGAGCCCCATCCTTTGTAGTGTGCTTTCAAGGCCAGGAAGGTAAAGGCGCCGCTTTCAGCTGTTGATCCCACATCAAAACGAATAGTGCCAACAGCCTTGGTAGCTGAACTGGCATACTGGCTTTTGACCATAAAATAAAATTCGCTGTTGCGGCCATCGTCGGTGATCTTAAAATATTTTCCGCTTTGCCAGGTAGTTCCCAGGTAGCGGCCGTCGTAGGCATCTACCACTTGCGTAAAGTTGGTATAGCCACTGGCCCATTCGCCCACAAGGGCCGAAGGTGAATAGGTTTTAGGGAGCGATATGTCAAGTGTGTTCTGATCATTGATGGCCCAACCGCAGGACGAAAGGGCAACGACAATAAAAAGAACAGGAAGCAGTAATTTTTTCATGGCTGGTTGATTGTGTTTGTAAAGTACCGTTACCGGAAACGGAATGAAAAGGAAGACGGTAATGAACTGCGTTAACGCTAAAATCAATTGTGTTTTCTCTTTACCTGTATACCCGGCAAATGTGCAGGCATACGGAATGTCGCAAGGGTCAACAGACAGGCATTTTGTACTCTCAATAATCTTATCTTAGCCGCCTGTTTTAACCAAAACCCCAATAAATTGAAGCACATGGATTTCAAGCAAATTCAGGAGTTGATTAAAATGATCAACAAATCGCAGATCGGTGAGGTAACTATTGAGCAGAAAGATTTTCGCATTACCATAAAACAAAAAGAAGAAAACATTACGCAGGTCGTATCGCATGCTGCCAGTTTTCAGCCCCCTGTACCCCAACTGCAACAAACTAGCACGGCGCCAATGGTTCAGGAGCAAAAGCCTGCTGCACAGGGAAGCGACACTGCTAATTATATAACCATCAAAAGTCCCATGATCGGCACCTTTTATCGCAAGTCATCTCCTGATAAGCCAAATTTTGTAGAAATTGGGGATGAGGTTTCAACAGGGAAGGTGGTCTGCATCATTGAGGCCATGAAATTATTTAATGAGATTGAAAGCGAAGTGTCCGGTAAAATAGTGAAGATATTGGTTGAAGATTCATCCCCGGTGGAATATGACCAGCCTTTGTTCTTGGTAGATCCTTCCTGATAGCAGGTAAAAAGTCAATCCGCCTGACGCAGACAAAAACAGAGACATCCATTTGACTTTTCAATTTTGACTTTTTAATTTTTAATTATTTAGTGTGTTTAAAAAAATTCTGATAGCCAATCGTGGCGAGATTGCTTTGCGTGTGATTCGTACATGCAGGGAAATGGGCATTAAAACGGTGGCCGTGTATTCCACTGCAGACCGCGACAGCCTGCACGTAAAATTTGCCGACGAAGCAGTTTGCATCGGCAAACCCCAAAGCAGCGACTCTTATTTAAATATCCCGCACATTATGGCAGCGGTGGAAATTACGGCCGCCGACGCGGTTCATCCGGGTTACGGTTTTTTGGCGGAGAATGCAAAGTTCTCACAGATCTGTGCCGATCATGGTATCAAGTTCATTGGGCCTACGCCGGAAATGATCAATAAAATGGGCGATAAGATCACAGCAAAAGAAACAATGATTGCTGCCGGTGTGCCCGTTATACCCGGTAGCGAAGGTTTGCTGGATAGCCTGGAGCAGGCAAAGGCAATTGCCCGTGATATGGGCTTCCCTGTCATCTTAAAAGCAACAGCCGGCGGCGGCGGAAAAGGCATGCGCATTGTATGGGAAGAAAGTGAAATGGAGAAAGCGTACAATACCGCTAAAGCTGAAGCGGCCGCCTCCTTTAAGAATGATGGTTTGTACATGGAAAAATTTGTGCAGGAGCCACGCCATATTGAAATACAAATTGCCGGCGATCAGTATGGAACGGTTTGCCATATGGGAGAAAGAGATTGCTCTATTCAGCGTCGTCACCAAAAACTGGTGGAGGAATCTCCATCACCTTTCATGACGCCGGAATTGCGTTATGCAATGGGAGAAGCCGCCAAAAAAGCAGCAGGGGCTATCAACTATGAAAGTGTAGGAACAATCGAGTTCCTTGTTGATAAGCACCGCAACTTTTACTTCATGGAAATGAACACCCGCATCCAGGTAGAACATTGCGTAACGGAAGAAGTAATTAACTACGACCTTATCAAAGAGCAGATAAAAATTGCAATGGGAGAAAAAATTTCCGGAAGGGATTATGAACCCCAGTTGCATGCCATTGAGTGCCGCATTAATGCAGAAGATCCTTACAATGATTTTCGTCCTTCGCCGGGAAAGATTACCGTTCTTCACCAGCCGGGCGGGCATGGCGTAAGGGTAGATAGCCATGTTTATGCAGGATACGTTATTCCTCCTTACTATGATTCAATGATTGGTAAGCTGATCACGGTAGCCCAAACACGGTCGGAAGCAATTGATACCATGTACAGGGCCTTGAGCGAATACGTGATTGAAGGCGTGAAAACAACCATTCCTTTCCATTTGCAATTGATGCAGAACGAACGCTTCCGCTCCGGAGACTTTAATACAAAGTTTTTGGAATCGTTCCAAATGCAATAAGGCTTATGAATAGTGAATGATCAGTAATGAGTGAGTGTTTAAAATTTAGAACTCCTTTACATAGAAATACCTCCTGAACGTTCAGGAGGTATTTTATTTTTTAGAACGGTTGCTGATGAACAGCCACTCATTACTGATCACTCATTATTCATTTCTCATTACTCATTCCATCAGTCATCATCCCGGTTCCTGTCCTTCTTTCCCTTCTTCCAGTTTTTGTTCTTTTGTTTTTTGTTCCAGCCTTTGTGTTTGCCGTTATCGTTTCTTTTATCATAGCGGTCATTATCATAATTCTGGTCATTGTTGATTTGCCTGAGCCTGGCCTGTCGGTCTCTCTCCAGTTGGCGGATTGACCGCTCTTTTTCTTCATTACTCAGGTAGGGATTGTTACGGATCGACTGGATCTTGTTGTCGTAATCACGGTTGACCTGGTCGGTTTGAGAGTAACGTGAGCCGGAAGGATAATTGCCA
>DASVSM010000768.1:0-3091 GCA_036388115.1 Flavisolibacter sp. | reverse complement strand
CGGCAGAATCGCCAACACTTACCTTAATAATATTATTCTCGTTCACATCTACTCTTACTTCAATGTTATTCATATCGGCAATGCGCAACAGTTCAGAGCCGGGCATCTGCATGGTACCGACCCGCTCACCTGCTTTAATGTTCAGCCCCAAAACAGTTCCATTGATCGGTGCTGTGATCGTTGCCGAAGAAGCTGTTGAAGTCCTTGGTTGCTGCATTCCCTGCACCAGGCCCTCAAATCCGGGTGGCACGTTGGGGATAGACACACGGGGCGCAGATGTACCGTTTCGGTCTCCTTTGATAACGGCAAGCACCTGACCTTTTTTAACGGTATCCCCTTCCTTAACGTTTAACTGCACAACCTCTCCCGAAATAGGTGAACCGACCTTTATTTCGGTGGCAGGCGAAATCTTTCCGCTGGCAGAAACTGTTTCCACAATGGTGCGCCTCTTCACTGCCTCGGCGGTCACTTTAATTGTATCTCCATCTTTATTGGAAGTCGCTTTAACCACCAGCCAAATGGCGGCAATGGCAAGAACGGAAAAAAGAATCCACTTGAATGTTTTGCTCATAGTACTTGTTGTCTTTAGCGACAATCGATTTGGCCATAAAAATAATCAATGGCCCTTGTTATTTATCTAATGCTTGTTTCAGGTCGTTAATAAGGTATTGCGGATCTTCCAGCCCTGTGTAAAGCCGGATGTACTGGTGAGCCTCCATGGATGCATCAAACTCACCTGGTTGAAGTCCCGCACATTTTGGTATCACCAATGATTCATGCCCGCCCCAGCTTACTGCCATTAATATATGTTGCAGGGATTCGCAGAAACGGGTGATGCTTTCCATTGTTCCATCTTTCAATGTTATTGTCATTAACCCGGCGCCGCCGCTCATCTGTTCTTTGGCCAATTGATATTGGGGGAACGATTCATCCAGCGGGAAAATAACTTTATCAACCCGCGGGTGCGATTTCAGAAACTGCAATACTTCTTTTATTGTTTGTGTGGTGCGTTCTAATCGTGCCGGCAACGTTCTCAATCCACGCAGCAATAGCCATGCATTAAATGGTTGAATGCCGCTTCCTACGTTCAGGTATTCGCTGTCAAATATTTTCTTTATCTGCTGATGCGAACCTGACAACACACCACCCAATGTATCGCTGTGGCCGCTGATGTATTTGGTTGCCGTTTGCATGCACAGGTCAATGCCCATTTCAACAGGACGTTGATAGATAGGCGTGCAATAGCTGTTGTCGATTAACGTGGTAATGTTATGCTTCTTTGCAAAGGCGGCCACTTCTTTTATCGGTTGCAAAGAAAACGTCCACGAGTTAGGAGATTCAAGGTAAATGAATGTTGTGTAAGGCTTGCGGGCCTCCTCAAACTCTTCAACCGTTTTGCCATCGATATACGTCGTTGTTATACCGAAGCGGGAAAGAATCACATCAAATGTTCGCTGTGCCCAGGTATAAGGATTGCGAACGGAGATGATATGATCGCCGCCTTTTACATTGGCTAATACTGCAGCAAAAATGGCGGCAGCACCATTGTTGAAAACAAGGCAATCTTCTGCACCATCCAGCGCCGCTAATTTTTTGCGGAGAATATCAACCGTGGGGTTTAATCCACGACTGTACAAATAACCTCCCATTTCATCTTCAAAGGCTTTGCGCAGATCTGCTACTGTTTTAAATGCAAAATTGGACGTTTGAATGATGGGTGGCGCAATGGCATTAAAATATTGCTCCCTGTCCTCCGCCAGTTCGTTGATGATGTATGATAGATCCATGCTACTTGTTTTGTGTTGAACGCCTGATGGCTTTTACCATAAAATAAAGTGCCGTAAAAAAAAGGAGTACGCTAATGCCGATCAGCGCAGCATAACCATTGTTCTCATAATCCAGTGCAATGCTGATAGCGACAAAAACATAAGCCAGTATAAAGATGAGCGGGAGCAAAGGATACAGCTTCATGCTAAAGATGCCCGTACCATTTAAATGTTTTGTTCTTTTGCGAATGATAAAGATGGTGCCTGCTGAAAGCGCCATACCAAAGCTGTCGAGAAAAATGGTGAAACTTAATATCTTATCAAATTCACGGGCCCAGAATACAATGACAGCAGCCATGGCAGCAAACACAGTCAGCGAAATCGTTAGTACTTCCCGGTTGTTTCGGCGGGCAAATGCAGAAGGTAAAATTTTGTCTTCGCCCATAGCATACATCACTCTTGGGTTGCTTAATAAAACCGCGTTCACATAAGCCAGCACGCCCAGGAAAAGCAGTACAGACAATATTCTTTCTGCCTGTGCGCCAAACACTTTCGACGCCATGATAGCAGCAATATTGCTGCTCGTTTTCAGTTCTTCAAAGCCAATGACTTTTACGTAGGCATAGTTAATAAAGAAGTAAAGCAGGATGATAACAAAGATGCCGATAAAGATGCCCCGCGGGATATTCCGGTTTGGCTTTTCTACTTCTTCCCCAAAATTGATGGTTTGCTGGTAACCGCCATAACTAAAACTCACCGCCACCAGCCCGATACCAAATGCTTTGATGTATTCTTTTAATGCAGGGTTCATATCACTGCCGGTTAAAGTGGAAAGCGCAGGCGATTCATTGGTGGCAAAAAACAACGGAGCGATCAATAAAAGCACCATGGCGATCTTAATGATCATGAGCACCGATTGTGTTTTGGCACTCATGCGCAAACCAAGCATGTTAACAATGTAAAAAATAACGATGGCCACCAGCGCAATCACTACCTGTATCGTCTTTACAAAATCGGCATTGGCAACCACCTGCATGTATGCCGCGTCTTTCATGCCCGGAAGAAGCACACTCGAAATATATTCGGCGCCAACCAATGCAACAGCCGCACAGGAGGCTGCATTGGAAACGAGAATAATACAATTGATGGCAAACGCAATGGAAGGATGGTAGGCATACGCAAACACTTTGTAATAGCCACCGGTGACGGGTAACCTTGAGCCGATCTCTGCATAAGTTAGCGCACCGCAGAAAGCAATTAAACCACCTGCTACCCAGCACAAATAAAAGATGAACGGAGTCGGTGTGGCGGCTGCAACATTCACA
>DASVSM010000767.1:0-2351 GCA_036388115.1 Flavisolibacter sp. | reverse complement strand
AGTCTTTTGCTGCCGGTGCGCCAAAGGCTTCATTAGTTGGACTTGATTCCAGGAAAGCGCCATAGGCCTCCATGCTTTTTTGTTCGCGGGATTCGAAGGTTTCCCCTTCGCCGGAAGGCACATAACCCAAATACTTTTTCCCTTCTTCATCAGGGAGGTTGGAGAGAAAGGTGGGAGCAGCTTGCCAGCTTTGGCCTTCGGCAGAGATAGCTTCCCGGATGGATTGCAAATCTTGTTTTGCCATAAATAGGTTTTAATCAGTAATGCCTACTCTGAACAGTTTTCGGCTACCCTGTGCATACTTTGTTTTTTAAGTCGTGTTTCTGCATTTCCGACCTTTTCACAGGGCAGACAAACAGCTCAGCTGTTGGCGAATGAACAGCTTTTGTTTGCCGCAGGCACGGAACAAAACGAACCCAAACAAGAGGTAATCGGAAGGTATTCAGCGGATAGCGGCAGCAAGAGAGAAGAATGATAGATGCATCTTCATGGAGTGTGGATAGCAGAGAAGAATAAGGAACGTTGGTGTTTGGTAGGGTAAGCAGAAGATGGTAAAATGAGTTGTTTACTAAAGGTAGAATTTCTGGCAATCAATTTTCAAATAAACTTCGCAATATACCGGTTTGTTTTGCTGCCGGTATATTTTCGTAGCAAACGTAAAGTGCCATTGCAGAGCCATGTAATTTTTATTTAACAGTCGCTTCTACACAACCTGTTCGTTCAATGGCACTATCGTTGCAGAAAATGCATAAAGCAATTCACATGAAAACAGTGGCGGCAGAACAAACGACATCATTGCAGGCAATCAATCAACCAAAATATGATATCAGTCAGATTATGGGTGGCTTGTATGGTGATGGGGTGATTGGTTTAAAGAATGCATTTAGCAGGGAATGGACAGCACAGCTGCATCGGGATATACTCGTCGCCTATGAAGATGCGCTGAAACGTCCTGGCGGCACCGTTGGCCGCGGGCCAAAACGTCATTATGTTGAAATACATCCGGAAGATATAAGTGGCTTTATTGAACTTGCGACTCACCCATGGGTGGTTGCCGTTTGCGAGGCGGTACTGGGGCCAAACTATAAGATCGTTGAGATCGGATTTGATGTTCCCAATCCAGGTGCCGTGAACCAGCCCTGGCACAGGGACTTCCCGGCGCCGGAGGATACTATCGTTGGCAGGCGGTTGAATTCGCTGGCGTTCAATCTTACCACTGTTGATGTAGAAGAAGACATGGGACCTTTTGAGATTGCGCCTGGCACACAGTGGGATCTACCGGAAGGTTTTGAACATGGCATGTTTCCACCAAAAACGTTCTATCCCCGCTACGAACAAAGAGCCCAGCGAAAATATCCGAAGATGGGAGATATTTCTGCCCGTTCCGCACTCACCATTCACCGTGGCACAACCAATCATTCCAATAAATCAAGACCCGCCCTAGTGTTAGGTGTAGATGCGCCAGGCGCTATCAATGCGGAAAGGCATGACCTGCAAGTCACCAAAAGTTTTTATGACACCCTGCCACAAAATTTAAAAGACCATTTGACCTCCCGTCTGGTAGATAAACTTGAACCGGTTGTGCAGGCGCATACTATTGAGGGACTAATGATGGGGGAAGCATAACGCACCCTGTGCAGTAGGACGTCAGACCGGAAATATGCGGTAGCAATTTGCTATTTTTAATACTGCAAACCCAACTGCTTTATCATGAGACCTGCCAACCTGCTTTTGTACTTCAGCATTATTGTGCTCCTCTCCTCCTGCACCCAACGACGTTACATTTATGCTGCCGCAAAAAACAATACACCTTCGTTGCAAAAGAAAGGCGATAGCCGGCTGAATGCTTCATTTTCCTTTGGCAAGGCAAGAGGCACCGGAGATAGCAGTGTAAATTATGGCTACGACATCCAGGGGGCTTATGCTCTTACCAATCACTTTGCGCTGATGGCGTCCTATTATTCACGAAGAGAGTCTGATGTGATGGATGAAGGGTATCGCCGAGCGGTTTTAATCACATCATCCTTTGTCAACTATCGCAGGCACCTTTTGGAGGCTGGAGCAGGCTATTTTGATTCCATTGATAAAAATGCGGTTTTCAATGTATACGCAGGTGCAGCTTTTGGAAAGCTTTCCCTTGACGATGTGGGTTTGATGGACAGCATCCGTTATGCACGTTTCTTTAATGCTAACGTGCGGAAGTATTTTATTCAACCGGGTGTAAGTTTTTTCAACCGCAGCCAGGGAAGTTTTAATTTGAATCTGCGGCTTTCCCTGCTGCAATTCAACACAACCAGTACAGGCTACAGTGACAGGGAGCTGGATTATTTTAATCTGAAAGGAACCGGCTC
>DASVSM010000766.1:0-3349 GCA_036388115.1 Flavisolibacter sp. | reverse complement strand
ACTTTTTTACCGGGAAGTTTGGCAATGGTTAAAGCAACTTCAGTGGGAGGAGATTGCACGTCTTCGTCGTGATAATTCCACACCATCACAGCCGCCGACTTTTTATCCTTTGATGCCAGTGCGCCAATGTCAGTTGCTCTTCTCACGCTGGAGTCAACCATGGTGCGCAGGTTGTACATGCCATCGCCCTGCACATCAACCCGGGCCCCCTTCATCATGCCAAACATGCGGAACACATTGAGCACGGGTTTATCAACACCATTGGTTGCCAGGTCGCGGAAGCCATAAAACCAGGGCTGGTCCTCAAACTCAAAAGCCCAGGAAACCGCACCAAGAAAATTAGTTTTATATAAATCAGCCAGCAAGTATTTACGGGCAAAAGAAGCAGCGGTATAACTGGAAAACATGGTGCCGTTGCGATAGGCATTCTCAGGGTTGGTAGCCATGCCACAAGCCGCGCAACCTTCGGGGTCAGATTCACCAATGATAACAGGAAGATCTTTTAATTGCGGATAGGAAGCAACGAATTTGAAACCTGCTTCAATGTCTTTTAATTGCCGGCCCATATCCATGCGCACATGGCCGTTTACCACTTTGGGAGAGCCCTTGGCATGAAACAAAACAACATCGAGCGGCGCACCAATTTTCTTCGTGACATAGTTGGTATCGCTGTAACAATGTTTGACAAATGCATGCAGCCATTTTTGTGCGCCGGCGCTGGCAGTTGCCGCGATGTTGATGCCGCCAAACTTGATTGTCGGCAAGGCTCTTTTTACAGCATCGGCAGTATAATCATACAGCTTGAAAAACTCCTCCATGGTTCCTTTCCAATAACCGTTTGGTTCATTCCAAAGTTCCCAGTACCAGCTTTCTACTTCCTTTTTGCCATAGCGTTCTACGCTATGCTTTACCCATTGGTAACACAGTTCGGCCCATTTGTTATAATCTTTTGGCGGGTAGGCCCAGCCGGTGATGATCTTAAAATATTGGTCACCGGGCTTCCAGTCGTGTTTGTAAGGCTGAGGGTTAGTTGATAGGGCTTCGGGCATAAAGCCAATCTGCGCCAAGGGCTTCATGCCTCTTTGAACGTATGTATCAAAAATGCTATCGATGATACGCCAGTTGTAGATTGGGGCCCCGGCGGCATCTTCGGTGTAAGCATTGGTGGAGCCCCATTTTAAAGCCGGTGTGCCATCGCCGGTCACAAGCAAACTATGGGCTCTTACATAAACCGGTACCGGGCTGAGTTGCGATATTTCAGTCAGCAGCTTTTTTCCGTCTTTCATGTAGGTGTAGTTCGGTTCATCGTAACCAAACCATGCCCACATAGGGTACATCACCCCTGTTTCTTTTTTCAGGTCAACGCGAATAGTGGATGCAACAGGATTTGACTGTTGGCTTTTTGCAGAAACTGCAATGCTAAAAACAATCGTAAGGCAAAATATTTTCATACGCAAATTTGTTCTGAATAGAATTAATAACAGATGCACAAGACCATAAAGAGTTTTCAAGGGTCCAATGAGGCATTGCCGATTTCACTCATTCAACTATCCGTAAACGCAATTAATTTCCATCCGGTTTTACAACACCGATAAACGTGCTTGGCGGCAGTTTCCACTCTTCAAAAGGCATCGGACGGGCAGGATCATAAATCGGTAAACCATCTTTTAAATGCCTTGCCAATGCCGGTATATTCTGCTTTACACCATTTACTACGCACCTTGCCAATTCGTAAGCGCCGTAGGTACTGAAATGCGTATTGTCTTTTAATTCCTTTGGCTGATTCGGAAACGTGTTGGCTGCAAAATGTACAAAGGCTTTGATTGACTTCTCAGGCCCCCAGGCTTCGTACAATGTTTTACTCATGGCATTTAAATCAATAACGGCCACACCTTCTTCTTTGCCGGTTTGGCGAACCGCTTCCGGGTAATCGCCCAATGTATTATTGATACGGCCAACCGAATCAAAATGTCTGCGGTGCATAGAAGAAACCAGCACAGGAATCATATTGCGTTTGCGGGCTTCGGCAATCCATTCTTTTAAGGTTTGCTTGTAGGTTGTAAATGGTTCAAGGTAACTGCTTCCCTGTTTTTGATCATTGTGCGTAAACTCAATAAATAAATAATCGCCCGGCTTAGCCATGCTCCATATTTTTTCCAGGCGTCTTTCGCCTTTGAAAGCCCTCAGCGTTTCACCTGATTCGGCATAGTTGGCAATGGCAACAGTGTTCGGTTTAAAGAAGGCCGGGAACATTTGTCCCCATGCGGCCCACGGTTCCCTGTCTTGGTCAACGACGGTTGAATTACCAGCCAGGAAAACAGTAGTGACATTCGGCGCTGGTGTGATTTCAACGGCACAAACTTTCGGTGCTGCGTTATTAAATTCCAGCGTCAGTTTATCATCCCAATGCAGGTAGGCAAACTCACGTGACTTTAATTTCACTTTACTATTTGCAGAACGGATTAAACTGTCCCGCACATGGACGGTAAATTGCTGCGTAGTAAATTTTCCTTTGCCTGTTTCTGCTTTTTCCACCATCAGTCTTCTGCATTCGGCTTTGATGGTTGTAGTGGATGTTCCGTTCTTATCGCCTAAAATCACTTTTACATTATAGGCCCCTTCGGGCACTTTAACAGAAAATAAAATGGCTTGTCGCTGGTGATGTAATCGTCTTTGATGGCATCCTTGCCTTTGTGCCCTTTGCCGGTGAGGTTGGATGAAAATTCAAAGCCGTAGCCTTTTTCGGGAGTGTATGCCGTTTCGGGTAAGATTTGAATGTAGCCTTTCTCTGTAGCACCCGGACCGAAATCAAATTTATAGGATTGGGCTTTGCAGAAGAAGGCCACAAATAAAAACGGCAATAAAAAAATATGCTTTTGTTTCATAATTCTTTTTTTGAACCAGAGGCCAGAATAACGATTGAGCGTCTGTTGCGTCGCACTCTTGTACGCTTTGTTCGATGTTCAGCATTAGGCACCTGTCATTATCATGCATGAACCATCTAAACTACAACCATCAAACCATCAAAGCCCGAAGGGCTGTCATCATTGTAGCCGCTGGTGTCAACCGGTGGAACCGAGAGATCAATGTTGGTCTAACCCCGAGGGGGTGACAGATCTATGTCATCAATCAAGTATGTCACCCCTTTGGGGTTTTGGTTCCACCATGTACTCTCTTCCTCTCGGGTTTACACCCGGAGCTATCATCCTGTCAGCCCTTCGGGCTTTGTTGCGCTATTGGTTACGCAGACCGCTTCACCATTATCTCATACCTCTTCCCCTTTACTGTATTAAAGGTGGAAAGATACATTTCAGTATCACCAGTCTTCCTTTTGGACTGCGCCTGTTTA
>DASVSM010000765.1:0-2772 GCA_036388115.1 Flavisolibacter sp. | reverse complement strand
GGTGACACACCGGAAGTTCTTTTTTGGGTGGGATGTGCCGGCAGCTTCGATCAGCGGGCCCAAAAGGTAACAAAGGCTTTTGCTACGATCCTTAATCACGTCGGAATTAAATATGCGATTTTAGGCAAAGAAGAAATGTGTACCGGCGATCCTGCCCGCCGTGCCGGTAATGAATTTCTCTTCCAGATGATGGCCTACCAGAACATCCAGTTGCTGAACATGTACGAGGTAAAAAAGATTGTCACTATCTGCCCGCATTGCTTTAATATTTTTAAGAATGAATACCCGGAATTGGGGGGAAACTATGACGTTGTTCATCATACCACTTTTCTGCAGGGTTTGATAGATGAAGGACGTATTAGGCTGAAAGATTCCGATGCTTTCAAAGGAAAAAAAATTACCTATCACGACAGTTGTTATTTGGGACGCGGGAATAATATTTACGAGGCGCCGCGCAAAGTTCTGGAAGCGTTGGACGCAGAACTTGTTGAAATGAAGCGCTGCCGGAAATTTGGCATGTGCTGTGGCGCCGGCGGTGCGCAAATGTTTAAGGAAGAGGAGCCGGGAGATACACGCATAAACCTGGAACGTTCAGCAGAAGCAATTGCAACCGGCGCATCCATTGTAGCTGCCGCCTGCCCTTTCTGTAACACCATGCTCACCGATGGGGTAAAGCACGCCGAGAAAGAAGACTCGGTGAAAGTGATGGATGTAGCGGAGATTGTGGCAATGAGTCTGAAATAATATGGTTAACCAGATTAAGACAAAGCGTTACTGGCTGCGGGTAGCGGCTTACTTTATGTGGTTTCTGATTACTTACACGCTTATCAGTGCTGTATTTATGGAGGCCGATAAACCTTTCTGGAACGTAGAAGAGATACAAAGCCGTTCCCTGTTCGCGTTTTTCATGGCTATCATTTTTGCTTACCGTCATAACGAACAACCAAAGTCTGAGGTGCCTGACGACGACGATATGGTACAGAAGAAATGGACCTTGAAAGAGTTTTTTGGCATATTTGGCCTGATGCTTTTGTTTGCCCTTCTCATTATGACAGTTCTGTTTGGTATCGGTTGGGTTATTATGCAACTGATTTATGACAACGTGGAGCCTGTTGGCCAGTCTTTTACCAAAATGATATTTGTTACCTCCGTCATGACATTTATTGCTGTGCTTTTCTTTTTCCTGGCAGAGCGTTTTGGATTCCGCAGGAACAGAAAAGCCCAAGATTAGCGGTCATGTTATGTTCTCCTCTTAGCTTTGCAGCATGAACCTCGAATACAAACACCTGCTGCCTGAAAATTTTGCTGATAACAGTCGCGTATGGATCTATCAAAGCAGTCGTTTGTTTACGCTGGCTGAAGCATTAGAGATTGAGGAATTGCTGAATAAGTTTACGGCTGAATGGCGGTCGCATGGTGCCGACGTAGATGCTTATGGAAACCTGTTTTTTGGCCAGTTTGTGATGCTGATGGCAGATGAGAACCGTGCAGGAGTAAGCGGGTGCAGTACAGATTCATCTGTGCGTTTTATAAAGAGCCTCGGCGAAAGATTTGGTGTTGATTTTTTCAATCGAACAAATCTTGCCTTTGTGGTCAAAGAAAAGATCCAGCTTTTACCCATGAGCCAGCTTTCCTATGCAGCACAGAATTTCTTTATTGATGGCGACACGCTCTACTTCAATAACCTGGCGCAAACAAAAAAAGAAGTAGAAGAAAAGTGGATCATCCCTATTAAAGATTCATGGCTGGCATCCAGGATAAACTTCCAACATACTACCTAGGTTTTGTCAGCTTTTGAAGGGCCGCTTTCGTATTGGTCGATGGCCGCTTTGTTGTTTTGGTAAAGCTATAGCCAACACTTAAGCGGTAGTTTCTTGTCTGCGTAGCATTATAATTCTCAATAACAAAATTATTGCCGTAGGTAAACGAACGGTTTTGCTGCTGGCGAAAGGGATCGATCAGGTTGAGGGATACGGTCACCCGCTTATTCATCATCTTGGCCTGCACTCCCAGGTTCATGCTTACATTGCTTCTGATGGTCCCCTGCGGATTGGCAAAACGGTTTAACGTAAAACTTCCCGTGGCTGTATATATTTCCCTGAATGTATAGTTGGTATTCAGGTTGGAAGTTAATGAACCCCCATCCCTGAAGCGCCGCACGGTTTTATCAAAATCGCTATACACATTGTAGGTATAGTTCGCACTGATATTCACCCGCAGCTTCCGGGCAAATGTGTAGCCGCCCCAGGTACTCATCTCGTATTCTTTTCTTCCGCTGATGTTCTGCCAGATAATTTCGGTGGTGCTGTCTGTTAGCGATGTGCGAATGGTGGTAAAAATATCTTCAACATGATTATAGCCAACCCCGATGTTGGCGTACAGGGCGCCTTTGTTCTTGCCAACCACCAAATCAAAATTATGTGCCGGCGAAGCAAGCAGGCCCGGGTTGCCTGCACGGATATTGTACCGGTCAGAAAAATCCCGTGTGGGGTTTAACTCACCGATACCCGGCCTGCGCAATGTGCGCCTGTAGGAAAAAGTAAGACTGAAATTATTTGTCCATGTTTTGTTCAGGTTAGCAAACGGAAGCAATGTATAGTAACGGTTTGATGTATCCGAACCTGTTTTTATCAGATCAAAATGGATCCTTGTTTCTTCCGCAGATAAACCTGCTGTTACGCTGAACATGGTTCCAAGTATTTGTTTAACAGAGCCACGGAGATTAGAGACTGTCTGGTAAAACAAAAAGTTGTTACTTAACAGGTCAAGTTC
>DASVSM010000764.1:0-5551 GCA_036388115.1 Flavisolibacter sp. | reverse complement strand
AAAGAACCTGGGTGATTTTCCGAAGGAGTCGGTTGTATTTAGTCTGGCCGTATTTTTAGCTACCTGTCTTGGTGTCTTCTTCAATACCTATTTTAAAGTAAGTATGCATGCGCTTTCAATGGGAGTGATAATTGCGTGGTTCTTTATCTTCTCCTTTAATAGCAACATTAATTTCGGCCCCTATTTATCAATTGCCTTACTCATTGCAGGGTTGGTTTGTACAGCCCGGCTGATCAATTCGGATCATCGTCCTTTTGAAGTGTATGCCGGGTTGTTATTAGGAGCATTGGCGCAGATAATTGCGTGGATATTTATTTAAGTGACCTCCCTACATCTCTAAGGGGAAGTGGCCATGCACAAAAGCTGGCTAAAGCAAGTGGCTTGTCTCTTCCGGTTTATCTTTTATGCAGCGAGGGTTTCCTGTAAAGGCGCAAAGAAGGAAAAGAGCAAAGGAAAGGTTTCAGTGTTCGTTGTGCACCAAAAAAGCGCTATCAAATGATGAACGATGAACGGATTGCGTTGCAACAGATGATGCTATGAAATACTATCGCTGGTATCAAAAAGAAAAGACCCAATCAAAAACTGATTGAGTCTTTTGACTATGGTGTAAAAGCAATTGCCTGTGCTGTAGCTCTTCCTCTTTAACTTGTTGGATAGGCCGGAGCGAGGTAAAAAACAAAAGCCCAACCATAGGGTACGGCGGGCTTTGTTCATCCATCCTTGTTTGCGTCCAAATCAAGCGTTCAATATCTTCGATGCACTGAGGTATTTCTGGGTAGGATGATAAATAAATAAGCAAGATCCATTCTTCAGGATGTTGATAATTTTTTGGCTTTGTGCCTGTGGTACGGCAGGGCATCCAAAGCTGCGGCCCATGTAAGCAGACCCTGCACGGTTATCACCAATGTACTCGGCGCCATGCATCACCACTGCTCTTGCTTCTGCATTATTATTAAAACCTCTTTCCAATCCTTCCAGTTTTAATGATAAGCCATGTTTTCCAAAATAAGTTCCTTTAGTTCTGTAAAAGCCAAGGCTGCTTTGCAATGATTCAGGAGTATTGGAGAAACGTTCAGCATAGTTGAGGCCGGAATTTTTACCATGTGCTACATACGTGTTGTAAACAACTTTGTAGTTGCGGGTATCAATAATGTAGAGGCGCTTTTTGCTGGAAGGCTGACTGAAGTCGCAAACGGCAATCAGTTCTTCGTTGCCGAGTTCGCCACGGTTAATTAATTCCTGCTGGCCCTTGTAAGCCATCTGCATCACTTCTCTTGACAAACCAAAATTGTCAAGCTGAAGACTGTCGTAAAGCATGTTAGAAGCAGCTTCTAAACTTAATTTGGTTGCTTTTGAATTTACTGTTGTGATGGAAACGGAAGTAACAGCATTTTTAGTAGTGGCCTTGTTGCTTCTTGCTTTAAAGGATGAGAACGCAAAGAAGATTGTCAAAAGGCACACGGCGGATGTTGGCAAGAAAATCTTTTTCACTAATCTGGGGTTTTTCGAGGTTATTGGTTAACGCTGCGAGGGTGAAAATATTATGCGCTCGTCTTAATTTCAAACTATTCTTCCTCTATTTTCAACAGCAGCACAAAATTACGCAGAACTGCTGATAATAGAGGGATTAGTACGTTAAAGAAATCAAGTTATTCTACGGTTTTATCTCGCGTTTTTTTACAATGAATTCGGATGAATAGATGCGCAGCAGTAAGATGAAAAGTGCAATTAAAATAGGACCAAAGATGAGCCCGATAAAGCCAAATAATTGTACGCCAATCACCACACCAAAGATGGTAATCAAGGGATGAATATCACCAAGACGCTTATTTACTAATAGCCGAAAAACATTGTCTACTAAACCAATGACACCGAAGCCCCAGATGCCCATGGCGATGCCTTTGCCCGTTTGTTCTTGTACAAACAGCATGATGGTAAGTGGCGCATAAATAATAGCCGCACCAACGACCGGCATCATGGCTGCAATAGTTGTTGCCACAAACCAAAGCCACGGTTCGTCGATACCAATAATCAAATAGCCAATCAGCCCAACAATGCCTTGCACCAATGCTATTAAGGGAATACCAATGGAACTGGAGACTACCAGGTTTTTCATTTCAGCCCCTAACAATTCAACATTGGTATCTTTTAAGGGAATGTATTCATACAGGGCTTTCTCCATCCTGCGCCCATTCACCAGCATAAAATATAAGATGAAGTACATGCTGGCTACTTGTGTAATTGTATTGAATGTAACGCCTAAAACTTTTGGCAGCAGTTGCGCAAGAAAAGTTCCGATGCGGTTGATGGTGTTGGGGTCGATCAGTTTATATCCCACCTTATCTCCCACCTTGGTTGCAGCAATTTTTAAGGAGTTGATCAACTCTGCTGAGTGCGCCACCACATAGCTGGCCTTTGAATAAAGAATGTTCACCAGTAATCCGATCGGTACAAGAATCACAAAGAACGAAAGCAGCATCAACACCCAGGCGGCCCCGGCAGGCTTCCAGCCCTTCTTTTCAATCATGTAAAACATCCGGTTCCGCATCAGCATATAAAACGTAACAGAGCCCAGAAAAGCAGAAAGGAAAAATTGCAGCTCACGAAACAGGATAATCCCAAGGAAAATAATCACTGCTATAAAAAAGATTTGCTTCAGCAGGTTATTGTCGATGGTTGTATTGTTCATGGGAGTAAAATTAATTGTCTTTGAACTGGGATGGTTGGGATTTATAGGATGAATGAGATAAATGAAGACAACTTTATCCTGCTTATACCGTCATCTTACTCATCCCAGTTCAAAGACAAGCTACACCTTCACCATCTTCCACTTCCCTTTTTTGAATAAGATATAGGCGGTGATGGTGATGAGCGTTTCGGCAACCGGAATGGCCACAAAAACACCGGTGGGTCCAAAGCTAAAAGAGTGCGCCAGCAGGTAAGCCAGCGGTATTTGAAAAAGCCAGAAGCAAAACACATTGATAACAGTTGGCGTTCGGGTATCGCCTGCGCCGTTAAAGGCGTTGATCAGCACCATACCCACACCGTAAAAAATATAACCGGTGCTGACAATACGTAAGGCTTTTACAGCTATCCTTCTTACTTCATCCTGCATAGGAAAGAAGCCAACGATCACATCGGCCAGCAAAAGAAAAAGTACTGTAATAAGAAGCATAAAAACTGCGTTGTATTTGGCTGTTTGCAGGACAGCTTTCTCTGCCCTGTCGGGTTCCTGCGCACCTAAACTTTGTCCCACTAATGTAGCAGCCGCGTTACTGATGCCCCAAGCCGGCAACAAGAAAAACATTAGAATGCGAATAGCAGTTTGATAACCTGCAGACGCCTGGCTGCCGCCGGTTTCAGCCACTAGCTTTGCCAGGAAAATCCAACTGCACGAAGCAATGATAAATTGAAACGTAGCCGGCCACGCAATGTTGATCAGCGATTTGATGATGTCCCATTCAGCTTTCAGTGAAGCCTTTGTTAGTTGTACAAGGCCTTTGCCATTGAACAAATGATACAGTTGATAAAGCACACCAATGCTTCTGCCAATAGCAGTTGCCATAGCGGCACCGGTGATACCAAAAGCAGGGATCGGCCCTAAGCCATTGATTAAAACCGGGCAAAGAAGAATGTTAAACACATTGGCCACTGCCAGGCTTTTCATGGCAATCGATGCATCACCTGCACCACGGAAAATTCCGTTGATCAGAAACAGCAGCATGATCACAATACTGCTTCCCATCATAATGCGTGTGTAAGGCACACCCATCCGGATCGTCTCTGCTTCAGCGCCCATCAACCGGAGAATATCTTCGGCAAACACAACACCTGCAATACTCAAAATAATAATGACGGCAATGCCTAACCAAATGCTTTGCATGGCGGCAGACGCGGCGCCATCTTTGTCTTTTTCGCCAATGCGACGGGCAACAGTGGCGGTAGCCGCCATGCTCATCCCTACAGCAATGGAATAAATGATGGTGATAACAGATTCGGTTAAGCCAACCGTTGAAATAGCATGCTTGCCCAATTTGCCTACAAAGAACAAATCAACAATAGCAAACACACTTTCCATTCCCATTTCAATGATCATGGGAATAGCTAAAAGAAAAATGGATTTACGTAAACTGCCAGTAGTATAATCCTGCTGCTCGCCTTTTAAGGCGCTGCCGAACAGATGGAAAACCCGTACAACTTTATTTTGCGTAGTAACCTGCGACATGGAGAAATAGTTTTGGATAAAAAATAGGAATCAAAGGCCTGCAGCCTGTCAGAAGAAGAGTTGCCCAATGGCAGATTAGAACCGCATATTCGTAAAATTGAAGGAGGCAAATGTATTATTTATTTTTTGATTGCATCGAGGTACATTTTAACAAACGGCTCTATTTGTTTACGACGGTATTGCATAATGAAACGGGGATGCGGCAAGGGAATGATCTCGCTAAACCACTTGTGTTTTACGTTCAAGCCTGACAGGTACTTAAAATTTTTTTCGCCGCCGATGCAAAGGCAGCGGCTTCTGTCAACAGGAAATATGAGTTGCTTCTCGATACTTTCGATGATAAATGGTGTAACGGCTTCTTGCAGTTGCTTATCATCATAGTAGTTGATGTTCTTGCCCCCTTTTACAAAACCCAATGGACATACGGAACCAATAAAAAAATGCTGGTAGAACTTTTCGGGACCGCCGTACCCATTGATCATGGTATAAATAAATTCGGCCGATAATTCAGACTGCTTTTTGAAGGGATGATCGATACCGCACTCTTCTGTCAATTGTTTTGGTGCGGTGAAATTGACACCGGTTACACCAGCGCCAAAGCGTCCGGGATTAATACCGAGAAATAGTTTTCGTTTGCAGCTGTCGTTGAAATATTTCTGTAGGAACTGCTGCACAACGTGCATCACTTCTTCACTTCGTTGCGGGTAAAGCCACTGAACGTTGTTGGGTAAATTCTGGTGAGGTTGTAAGGAAGAATAAAATTCAAAAAGGTGTTGTGCCCAGGTTTTCATGCAGCGAAAATAGGGCCTCCCTACATCCCTCCGGTGGAGGGACGTGCTGAGCACAAAGCTGGCTTGGGCAAGTGCCTTTTCTTTTTCGGTTTGTCTTTTATCGGGGAGAGGGTTTCACGCAAAGGCGCAGAGGCGCAGAGGAGCAGCGGCGCAAGGGAAAGCTCGTTGTGTATTCCCTGTCTTTCTATTTAAACGCTATTAGTTCTTGAATGAATAAGATGATGGAAGACAGCTTTATTCAATTGCGTAAACCCACCCCAGTTGCTAAACTACAGTTCTATTTTAACCTCGCCCCTCCGGGGAGGGGAGGGGATGTGATCTTAGGACAAACATTCTATTATAAACGGCCATCCCCTCCCTGGAGGGGCGAGTTTGATGAATGATTTTGCTGTAAGATTTTGGGGTGGGTTTAGGCAGAAAGAAGAAGGAAAAAATAACCGTGTTCAAGTAAGCTAAGCTCAATAGAATTACAAAGCGTACAAGAGTGCGACGCAAGACAAGCTTCATAGTTATTCTAGCCTCTGGTTCAAAAAGA
>DASVSM010000763.1:0-3651 GCA_036388115.1 Flavisolibacter sp. | reverse complement strand
TCCCATCCATTGCCAACAAAAGATGGATCTATCACCAATACGATAGCATGGTGGGCACAGTCAATGCATCTACCAATGCACCGGCCGATGCGGCAGTGGTACTGGTAAAAGAAACAGGTAAAGGCCTTGCTGTAACCGTTGACGTAAACAGCCGTTACGTTTATGCCGATCCTTACAAGGGAGCCATGATGGCCGTTGCCGAGGCTGCCCGGAATATTGTGTGCAGTGGTGGTGTTCCGCTTGGCGTAACCAACTGCCTGAACTTTGGCAATCCTTACGATCCTGAAGTGTACTACCAGTTTGTAAACGCTGTAAAAGGGATGGGAGAAGCCTGCCTGAAATTTGATACACCCGTCACGGGCGGTAATGTGAGCTTTTACAACCAGGGCCCTGACGGTCCTGTTTTTCCAACGCCAACAATCGGCATGGTTGGCCTGGTAGAAGATCTTTCAAAAAAGATGACGCTTAACTTTAAGGCGGAAGGCGACATCATTTACTTGTTAGGCGAGATCAAAAATGACATTGCGTCTTCGCAATACCTGAGCAAGATCTGCGGTGTCCATCACTCCCCTGCCCCGGCATTTGATCTTGAAGAAGAATTTCAATTGCAGCAAGTAATAATGAAACTGATTGAGCAAGGTGCTATTGAAAGTGCACATGATATTGCGGAAGGCGGACTGCTCACGGCTTTGCTGGAAAGTGGCTTTCACAGAGAGTTGGGTTTTGCTGTCAATGCGGCACTCAACGACGTTCGGAAAGATGCCTTTCTGTTTGGTGAGGCACAAAGCAGGGTGATCGTCACGATCAAGGCCAGCGAAGCAGAAAGTTTTGAAAAAGGACTGCGGGAGACCGGACTTTCCTTTCACTCTCTTGGCACAGTAACAGACGGAGAAGTAAAAATCAACGGTGAATCGTGGGGCGAAATAACGGAATGGAAAGAACTGTATGACACAGCTATTGAAAAGCATTTAATAAAAGAACTGGACTCGGAAGGTGCATTGAGTTTGTTCTGAACAACAAAAAGGGACAGTCAGCTGACTGTCCCTTTTGCAATCTAAAATCAACCCTTATTTCTTAGGTGTTACAACGGCATCAATAACATGGGTAACTCCGTTGCTGGAGATTACATCAGCAGTTGTTACGTTCGCACCATCAATCATTACTTTTCCGTCTTTTATCGTAACAGTCAATTCCTGGTTCTGAACAGTTTTCAGTTTTTGACCATCTTTTAAATCGGCAGCCCTTAAAGCTCCCGGCACCACGTGGTACGTCAATATTTTTGTCAGGTCACCTTTCATTTCAGGTTTCAGTAAATTATCAACTGTTCCCGCAGGTAATTTATTAAATGCATCATTGGTTGGAGCAAACACGGTGAATGGTCCTGCGCCGCTTAACGTTTCCGCCAAACCGGCTGCTTTTACGGCTGCCACTAAGGTTGTATGATCGGCAGAACCGGCTGCATTTTCAACAATGTTTTTCGAAGGAACCATCATAGCGCCGCCAACCATCACACCTTGTTCGGCGGGTGCGGTGGAATTAGCATTGTTCCCGGAGCCTGCATTATTGTTTGTTGTGCTGATGGTACTGGAATCTGCGCCCTTAACAGAAGCAGTTCCTGAATCGGAACAGGAAATAATTGTCATTGAGAAAACAAAAGCCGTTGCAAATACAAAGATTGGTTTACGCGTCATTGTTGTTGGTTTTAATGACTAACATAAACGAAAAGAAATGGTTGCCGGATTGCCGGAAAAAACCTGCTTGTGAAAGACTTTTCATAGATACGAAAGAAAACCTTTTACAAGACGGATTAAAAAGGCTTACCGGTTTCCATATCAATCTGCATGGGCCGCAGATAATTTACCAGCCTGCTGTTATGCAGTTCGCCAAACACACCAAACAAGGCATAGCGGGCAAGACGGTTACGGCTTCGTGGCTTTGAATTATGAATGGGTTGCAGGCAACCGAAGAATGAATAAGAATTATTATCCCGGACCAACGGGAAAAAATTGCTTCCTAATTTGATAAATTGAGATTTGCCATCGCAAAAGCCCCAGAAATCTGTGAACAATCTTTGCTCTCCATTCCCGCCTAAATACAGATAGTCGCCGCCCTCGTCCTGCTCCAACACAAAATTATCAAGCATAGGACGCCGCTGCAAAAAATCAGCAAACGTCAGGTAAATTCCACGCTGAATGGTATCACTCGCTAACCTTGGTACGGCCATCCGGCGGTTGTATAATGCCATAAGGTCGGTTAGCGTCATTTTTGTTTTTTTAGAAGTGACGTCGGAAATATTCAAAGCCGAAATTTTTTTCATCCCCTGGTCAAGCAAATCAGCAAGAAGGCGTCCACCTGAATACTTCAAATAGGCATCGTCTTCTATTGTTGTATCAATGCGGATAAGCGCCTGATAAAAATCATCTTTCTTCACATACACTTCCATTTTTGCAATGCACCTGCTGATGTTTTGTTTTTCACTGCCATCTTCTCCTTCTTTCAATTCACCGGCTTTCAATTCGTGCATCCACAGGTTGCGCAGAACAATCAATAGCTTCGGCAACGACGGATCGTTTACGGTAAATTTCTTTTCCACATATTGTTGCAGGCTGTTAACCAGGCCGCCATTTATCTGCAATATTTTATGCTTCGAACCATCATAAGCAAAACCGGCTTTTGTTGTGTCAAAACGTTTATCAATAAAAGTTACCTGGCTAAACTGTTTTGGCGCTTCTGTGGGGTTGGCAACTAATGAGATGAAAAAACCGGATACTTTATCTCTGCTGTATTTTCGTTGAGCAAGCGAAGCCAGACTAAACAGCAGCAAAAGAAAGCAAAACAATGGTTTGAGCATAAGCAGTTTTGTAGCTCTATATTAGCAATAAATCGGCAATGAACGGAAGTTTTACCATCCTTTTCCACAACCCTGTTAAATTCTCGTTTCTGCCACAATATTTGCCGTAGGTTTGCATGACCTCCCAGAAGTTTTTCTTCCGCTGGTCTGCGAGCAAGCTCAATAAGATTACTGAACGATGAACAGTCCGCATAAAGCGGAACAGAAGGCGATAGCAGTGAGACAGCTTGTTCCAAAAAAATCAACCAATTAACCTAATTAACGTATCAACCATTATACAATGGCGAAATTTATTTTTGTTACAGGCGGTGTAACATCGAGCTTGGGTAAAGGCATTATTGCAGCATCGCTGGCAAAACTCCTGCAGGCAAGAGGACTAAGAGTCACCATCCAGAAATTTGATCCTTATATCAACGTCGACCCCGGCACGCTGAACCCATACGAACACGGCGAATGTTATGTAACGGAAGACGGCGCGGAAACGGACCTTGATCTCGGTCACTACGAACGTTTTTTAAACATCTTTACCTCGCAGGCCAACAACGTGACCACCGGCCGCATTTATCAAACAGTCATCAATAAAGAAAGAGAAGGCGCCTTCCTTGGAAAAACAGTTCAGGTAGTGCCGCATATTACCGACGAGATCAAGCGGCGGATGCTTTTATTAGGACAAAAGAGCGAATTTGATGTAGTGATCACGGAGCTGGGCGGAACAGTGGGTGACATTGAATCGTTGCCTTACATTGAAGCCGTTCGCCAGTTGCAATGGGAGCTGCCCGAAGAAGATTTACTGGTCGTTC
>DASVSM010000762.1:0-6193 GCA_036388115.1 Flavisolibacter sp. | reverse complement strand
ATTTCTTAGAAAGGATAACCAATCGCCAGGTTATAAATCAGGTTTTGCCGTCTCCAGTTCTGATCACCAAAATTGATCTGGTTGATCACCAGCCGCTGGCCGGCAGGTCTTGCCGGATCGCGGATAGGAAAGGCTAGGTCGAGACGAAGAACAAATAAGGTAATATCTAACCGGATACCCACACCGGCGCCCATTGCCAACTCTTTTAAAAAGTCTTTGCCGATGGTGGCGCCTGGTTTTTCAGGGTCAACATTCTGCAACCAAATGTTACCTGCATCAACAAAGATGGCTCCATACAAAGGGCCCGAAATACGCGGACGTAACTCAGTATTTAATTCAAGTTTCAGATCACCGGTTTGATCGGGAATATATCCGCCTGATGTCATTGGTGCTTTGTATGTACCCGGACCGACAGTGCGGCTCCGGAAAGCTCTTATACTATTATTACCACCGGTAAAAAATTGTTTGATGTAAGGTATTTGCCGGCTGTTTCCGTATGGTAATCCATAGCCAACAACAATGCGGTTGGCCCAGGAAGAAGCAACACCCAAACGACGATAATAACGTCCATCGAATTCAAACTTCAGGTACTGCGAAAAAGGAAGATTAAATAGCTTTTTGCCATCCGGACCACTGCCTTTTACAAGCAGGCCAGCCAGGTTGCCCGATACGTCGGCAAGGAAATTCATGTAAAACGAATTGGCTTTTTGAATGCCGGCCGCCTGTTGGTTATAGTTGTACTGATAGGTAGAGCCCAGGATAAATTGCGTATCAGTAATATGTCGCAATGTTGGATTGTTGAAAATATCCTGTTGGTATTTATCCGTAATGTTTAATGGCTGCACATAAGTAATAGAAATCGGGTAAAACTCATGCGACTTTATAGCGCTCTGCTTCCACAAGTAACCAAAGCCGCCACGGAAAGAATTCAGCGTGTACAACGTCCTCCTGTTCAATGCCTCGTATCCTAACTGGATATTGGTGCGGGGAACAAACGCACTTTTTGGATTAAAGTTGAAAATAGGGGTCACAAACCTTGGAATGGAAAAGTTGATTTCACCTCCCACACGGAACGTGCTGGTACCCTGGAAGGAGCCGCTAAACTGTGCTTCAGTGCCACCATAAATGCGAAAGTCCATCTGCTCACCACCACGGAAAGTGTTCCGGTGCCTGAAGCCGATGCTGATTTCCGAACCATTGAGGTTATTGCTTTTTGTGTTGGCGCCGATCTCGGCACGCAAGGCTTTTTCGGGGAAAGGAGTGAGGTAATAAAATACATTTAGTTTAGGCGAGTCAACCGGCGCTCTTTCGAAACGATTCTTTACAAATTTGAAGACATTCAAGTTCATTAAACGGTTCAGCGAACGGTTATGATCGGTGCGGTTGTACACTTCGTTTGGATGGAACTGCATGGACGTGCTGAAAAGTTTCGGCTTAAACTTGCCTACAGGGTCAATCACGCGGAAACCTTCATGCAAAATTCCCTGGTTGCGCATCGTATCATTGCGGGCACTGTTCAAGCTATAATTGCTGTAGATAGTGACATCGTTAATGTAATAAACTTCTCGTGCTTCGGCCGGTGTTTCCGGTTTTATCACTACCCGCATATCCACCAGGTGATCGCTTTCGGTACTGTCTACCTGCACTAGAATAAATTCAGGGCTGAAATAATAAAAGCCTCTTTCTTTCAGCAAGGCATCAATGCGGGTCCGTTCGCCTTTGATCAGGTCAAGATCGTATGGTGCGCCTGTTTTCAATAACGTTTCTTTGCTGATCTCATTTAAAGCAACAGACAATTTGGAACTGTCATTTGGAAAGAGAACCGATTTGATTTTATATTGCCCGCCTGCATTAGCCGTATAAGTAACACTCGCTTTTTTGTTTTTCCACGTACTGTCGGCGGTAACCCGTGCGCCGAAAAAACCTTTGTTCTCTAGATAATTCTGAAGCAAAGATGTATTTGCATTCAGATCAACGCTGCTGGCTAAAACGGGCGGCTGTCCAAGCTTTTGTTGCAGCTTTCCTTTAAAGCCTTTTGCACTGTCGGTATAAAATAAATTCCACAACAGCAACTTGAACGGAATGCCTAAAAACCGGCTGTTGGGCCGTGGTCTTGTCTGGCCTTGCAAGTCGGCCTGGTAAACTTTTTTTTGCTGGCTGGTGATGTTTTCCGCTGTCAGCTTAACCTTTGCACCAGTGTACAAGGCATCACCTTCCGGTATATGCTTAGTGGTGCTGCAGGCTGCAAAAAACACAGCCGTCAATAAAATAAAAACGATTCTTTTTCTCATCATGGATTTGGCTCTTTTTGTCTGTTCCTGTTGTTCTCAACTCTCTTCTTTCGTCTGAATAGATCGATAAACCTGTCGTAGTCATACGTAACAATAAAGCGTACCCCTGTTTCAATCACATATCCATCCACTGCTCCAAAATATTCGTTCTGCCGGTAGGCACGCAGCATGTAGCGGCCATCGCGGCTCAACTGGTAGTTGACCGATACGTTGCCGGCGATATTATTACTGCGCTGCCCCGATTGCTGCGGACCTTCCAACTCAAAATTGGAACCGACGGTAACCGTTAATCGTTCATTCAGCAGGCTTTTGCTTAACCCTACATTCAGGTCGGTGCGGTTGCGCCGTTCACCAGTAGTATAATCATCAGTAGAAGCAATATCAAACGACAGGTCAACGCCTTCAATTAAGTTCTGGGTAAGATTATTCAGTTGTTCCGTTAACAGCTTGCTGACGCTCTGGCGGGCAAATGCCCCGGCATTGAATCCTTCGCCACTGCTCTGGAACGGGTTCTCTCCCACAAAGCGGTTCAGCAGCAACAAGGCAAATACCTGCTTGTTCAGCTCTGATGGTTCCTGCCGCAGTTGCGCAAGGCGTGTATCAACATTGGTAATGATATCACTGTTCACACCGTAGTTCCTGTCCGTTGGCAGGGTAATATCAAAGGTTAGCACCGGCTTCATTAATTCGCCATCCATGTTCAGCAACACCTGGAAAGGCAGCTTTTGTAAGTATGTATTACGGATAGCCTGGTTAGAAGCTGCGATGTAGTTACTAACCAAATCCAGCGGCGCTGTGTTGGCAACATAGATGGCGGTAATATCAAGCTCCGCATCCGTAGGTTCACCGCTCCAGGTGATTTTGCTACCTTTTTGAATTTCAAACTGGCGCTGTAAAAAGTTATAGCTGATCTGGTAAGAACCGCGGTCAATCTCATACGAACCGGTAAGATTTACTTTACCGCTTGGGTCAACACCTGCCGACATGTTGGCTGCTCCCTGAAGGGCAACAAAATCGCCATTGGCCGCATCGATGATGATATTGAATTTGGCTTCTTTTTCCAGCACAAGATTGGTGGCAATATCATAGCCAACAAGTACTGAACGGTTCAGTGAGTCATACGGCGCCATGAACAGTGAATCATTCGCCGGATTATCAAAATCAATAAAACTTACTACTCCTTCTCTTGACACAACACCTGGATCTCGCTGCGGAATTACAACGCTGAAATCAGTGCCTTCATTGATGGTCAGGTTGCCATCAACTTTTGGTGCACTCTCAGTTCCGGTAATGCGCATGTTGGTACTGAGCACCAGGTCGCCGTAATAAATACTGTTTTGCGTTTTCGGCAGGTTAATGGCTTTGAAGTTGCGGCCACGAACCGTCAGGTCAAAATCGTAGTTGATAAAATTGGTTGTGCCCACCCGGCCGTTGATGGTAATTGGCGTGTTGGCCGAATCACGGATAGAGAAACGATCGAACGTAAGACCTCCGTTGCTGACCACAACCAGCGACTCATCATCTACCCTTAACGGACCACCAATTGCCAGTGTTGAAATGGCCACGTTATCGAAGTTGATACGACCGTCGATCTTCGGCGCTGCTGATGTACCTCTTAAAGAAACAGAGCCATTTACCGCACCGGTGGCTGATGTCACAAAATCTTTCATGGCACCTTCAAATGTTCCCATCTCCAACCGGCGAATGGCAAGGTCAAGGTTCATGGCAATGTCACTGCCTTGTGGCTCCATAAAGCCGGTAATGGCCAGGTCATTTCCTTTTCCGGTTAAGGTTACATTGGCGTTATAACGGCTGCCGGTTGAACTTACCTGCGCATTCAGGTTACCAATTGTATCCTGGCGGAAGCTCATATCGGTAACAGTAAGGTTAGATGTAAAGAGCGGCTGTTGGGTAAGATTAGTAAACGTAGCAGCACCATTCATCACCCCATCCACCAGCACTGAATCAGACTTAATGAACCCGGTGATGGTACCAATCCGGAAATTGGTGAAGCGTACTTCCAGCGGTTGCGATGCACCACTGCCGGTAAGGCTTTGAATTGTCAGTTGCTGACCGTCTTTTGCCAGGGTAAAGTCATTAGCAGTGATGGCGGTTTTACCAATCACAATGCGATTATTCGGTGTCACGGTCCAGCGGTCGTAGTTTAATAACAAGCTATCAGGATTGAGATGGATAACCATATCGCCGCCTACCGGCATGGCAACAGCGCCTCCTAAAATATATTTCTGCCGTCCTGCTTTATCATCCACACCCATGAAAAAATTAATGTTGTTATTGAGTGCCGTTGCATTGATCCTTGTGTTGTATACATCAAAAGAACCACTGACCAGGTGATCAACGTTTGCTCTTACCTGCAGGCCGCTATCGCTTGTATAAACATTGGCGCGGAGGTTATTGATCTGGTTTGTTCCATAGACGATCGTTGGTGCTGTAATACTTGCCTGCAATCCTTGTCCTGTGGCAAGCGTTCCTTCTGCATGAATATTATCTGCCTGTTTCAGATCGGGAACAAATGCGGTTAAAGCAGGAGAGTAGATCAGGTCTGCACGGAAACGGATGTTATAAGGGCCAACGGCTGCTGCAGATGCGGCTGGCGTGCCGGTATTCCAGTAAGGGGAAAGATTGTTCAACATGATGTTGCCCAGGTCGGTGAGTTTATACTGGCCTCTGAGGTCGGCACGAACAAGATCGCTGTTCAGTGTAATGAAGGTCTCGCCATTATTGCCTGCCAGCAGTTGCACAGTATCCAGGGCCAGACGGTTGGTGCCGGATACAACCAATCCCTGCGTGATCAGCACATCGGCCTCTAAATTATCCGGGTTGGCATTGGCCACTGTGCCATCAATCTTTCCGCGGACGATCAACGGTTGGGTGCTAAAACCAAGATTGTGTGCTTTCACACTGTCAATCATTCCATCAATGCGATAAGGACCGTTAGCGGCATAGTCACCGCTCGCTGTCAACGTTACTACTGCATTTGGATCGTCAACATCTGCATTTACCCTGAACGCCGTTTTGTTCAACGAACCATTGATCTTGATGCCCCTGTAGTTATAGCGGTTATAACCGATGCCGCTGATGTTAGCGCTGAATTTTGTATTGATGGCATCGGGTGTAATGCCACGACCGTTTGCTGTAAACGTACCGGTAAGGTTGCCAATGGTTCCCTGCTGACGAAGGATTTTTCCCAACCGAAGGCTTTGTGTTCTGAGCCTTGCGTTATAAGAGGTAGCAGCAGGGTTCATCAGGTTGGCGAAGGATCCATTAAGATAGATATCGCCATCGGAAGTATTCAAATTCAATGTTGTGTTCAGGCGTCCGGCGTTGCCCGTGATCATACCTGAAGCTTCAAAATCTTCCGGGAGACTGATTTGCTGATTGGATAAACTTTGTCCTGCAAATAAAGCAATATCGCTTTGCGTGGAATGAAAACGATAAATCGTGAAGTTACCGCCGGCATTATTTGGATTGGTTAAGCCAACCAGGGTGCCACTGGCATTAAGTTGTGTATTTTGAAGGCCATCAAACTGCAGCTTTTCAATGTTCAACCGGTCCATTGTTCCGCCGCCTACAAGATTAAACCGCCAGACATCATTGGGGTCTCTCAACGCAGGCTGCGAACGAAGCTGCGGCGCAAACAAAAGAATGTCTTTTACCTGCACGTAGCTGTCGGCTATATCAATATCGAATACGGTGCGTTCAAAGTTCTTTGCCAGTTCATCAAGCGAAGCATACTGTAAGACAAGGCTGCGCTTTAATTCGGTACCCGGTGTTTTGATCAGCAGGTTTTTTAAATACGACTGATTTTTTGCATACAGCAGATCGCCTCCTAGTTCAGTTAACACAAAACCACTCTTTTCTCTCAACGATCCTTTTGTGAT
>DASVSM010000761.1:0-4507 GCA_036388115.1 Flavisolibacter sp. | reverse complement strand
AGAACCATTAACCAGCAGGCCTTTGGCATGAACCTCTTTATGCAGCATAGCCTGAAATTTGCAAAGACATGGACAGCAGAGGTCACAGGCTTTTATTATTCACCTTCACTGCAGGAAGGTAACATGAGAGCCGAAGCGTTTTGGGCGGTGGATGCAGGTGTGCAAACAAAGCTCCTCAGCGACAAGGCAACGTTGAAGTTATCGGTCAGCGATCTGTTCAATAGCCTGCAGTTCAGGAGCAGTTCTTCTTTTGCCGGGCAGACCGTGAATTATAACACCAAGAACGAAACACGCCAGGTTAAATTAAGCATGGGTTTTCGGTTAGGAAGCAATGACATCAAGAGTGCAAGGCAAAGAAAGTCAGGCGCAGAAGAAGAAATGAGGAGGGTAAACTGATGAAGGTAGTAAACGGACAGGCTTCTGTGTCAAACAGATCAATGACCGAACAGACGAAGATTGAGCAGTTCAGCCCTTTCAATAGAACGACCATGGAAACTTTATCAGGTAAAGAAAGAAAACGGTTCAGGCTAACAATGGTAGCCGCGGTGGTTTTCGGCGCCTCTTTTATACTCCTGGTCTTTGCCTACCTGGTAAAATTTGTGGGTGATGAGCCTTTTAACTGGACCGCTTACTGGGAGTACTTTCCTAATCAGCTCATGGGAACCATTGCCACGACACTGTTCTCATATTTTACCCTCAATCATTTTCATTACCTGTTTGGCAAACGCTCTTCATTCAAGTATTTTATTTTGCCGCTTTTATGGTGCATCCTTGCCATCCAGGTATATAACCTCCTGGTTGACCGTTACCTGCCCCTGCAAAGCAATATCAATGATCCTATTTCTTTCGGCAAACAGGTGGCCGGCAATCTTGTAGTTGCTATCATGTACATCCTGTTTATTGGGCTGCTTAGTTACATCATTTACCTGCGTGATGTGCGGCGAACAACAAAGATTCTGGAAGAACAAAAGCTGAAGCTGGAAGTAGAGAAGATGCAGGCCGACCTGAAGTTTCTCAAATCACAGATCAACCCACATTTTCTGCACAACACGCTGAACTCATTTTATGCACGGTCACTGCCTCTTTCTACAGATCTAGCAGATGGTATCCTCACCTTAAGTGAAATGATGCGTTATGCCCTGGGAGAATCGTATACAGCTGATGGGAGAGTACTGCTTAAGGATGAAATCGAGCATCTTCGCAATTTTATTAAGATGAACCAGTTTCGTTTTCGTGGTAGCCTCAATGTGCAGCTTGAAGTGGAAGGTGTGCTTAATGGTGCCGTTATTGTTCCCTTTGTCCTAATCACTTTGGTGGAGAACATCTTCAAGCATGGCGATCTCTCAAGCACGGAACATCCCATTAAAATCTGTATTGAAGTCAGAGGCCACAGCCTGCGCTATTTCAGTAAGAACAAAAAGAACCGGGGCCCTAAAGAACTTTCTACAGGAATTGGACTGGATAATATTCAAAAACGATTGCAATTAGCGTATGGCGACAACTATGCACTTAACATCAAGGATGAAGATGATAGCTATACCACTGAACTTTTAATAAAAAACTTATGATCACTTGCTTGATAGTTGATGATGAATACGACGCCATTGATGTGATGACACATTATGTACAGCAGACACCCATACTGCAACTGCTTTGCTCTACCATCAACCCTCTTGAGGCCCTGCAGATCATTGCTACACAAAAGATCGATCTGGTTTTTCTTGACATCCAGATGCCGCAGTTATCCGGCATGGACCTGGTAAAAGCTATTGGTGGAAAGACAAAAGTTATTCTCACAACAGCGTATAGTGAGTTTGCTGTAGAAGCGTATAACCTTGAGGTAGTAGATTATTTACTGAAGCCCATTCCGTTTCCCCGGTTTCTGGCTGCTGTTCAAAGAGCTGCCAGGCAGTTGAATGAAGGGGAAGCATTGGCATTACCAGAAGGGGATGAGGAGTACATTTTCGTAAAAACAGAATCAAAGGGGAAGCTGTTGAAAATAGAACTGGCCGACATCGAATACATTGAAGCCGCTAACAATTATGTAGCCATTCACCAAGGTGGGAAGAAGACACTTGTTTATACCACGATGAAAGAAATGGAAGAAAAGCTGCCACGCAAAAGTTTTATTAGAGTTCAAAAATCGTTTATTGTTCCCGTGGCAAAGATTGCAGGCATTGAAGGCAATAAGCTGCTATTAAAAAACAACAAAGCAGAAATTATAATTGGTGAAAGCTACAAACCTTCGCTTATGGAAATTATTAAAGGGAGAATGGTAGATTGACGTTAAATGCCTGGGCTTTAAATAGCATTGTTGTTTAAAGCGTACTTATCTTAAATCTATCTCTTCATTAAAAGCAAAATCAATCTCCTATTGAAAGGTTAAGGCGTCCGACCTCCGAGTAAAGCAGATTACATAAAGTCAATGCCTTAGACATAAACTTGAAAACCCTTCCTAGCGAAGGGTTTTTCATTACATTTTATTTTTCTCCTGGGGTATACCACCTCAGCGTATTTTCCCAGACCAATCACCTTGTTATCAGCCAGCTTTTTGGTAGTGGCGGCGTCTCTGCAACACTTCCCAATAATGATTTTATTGAATTGTATAACCCAACCGGTGCTACAGTCAACATCAATGGTGGTCGGTGCAATTCGCGTTTGGAAGTGCCACGTCCTACGTAAGGATTTCGCTGTCCGGTAATATCTTAGCTAAAGGATACCCTGATTCAATTAGGCAGAGATGCGCTCTACGCAGGCCGAACCATGCCCACGCCAGACCTCACCTTCAACTACAACAGATTCTGCCAAGTCTTAATTAATATCGTAAACAGCGAGATAAACGATTTCAGAGAATGTTTTCATAAAAGCATATTCCGCTTTACAAAACCAGAACAGTCTGTTGAAGCGCAAAATCAAAAACTATCACTTTCGTAGCAAAAGACCGTCTTCTAAAAGGTGTGAGCTTTATAATACAAGCGCAGTTAAGGCGTAATAACGTAATGCCTCCTTATGATCAATTGTTGAATAAGCATACTGCTTTTGGACATACTCAAAAATCATCATTATGAAAATCATTTGGCTCATTACTGTGTTGCTTTGCGGTGGCTTATTGCCTTTACAAGGTGGTTTCAACGCCCGGTTGGGAAAATCGCTTGAAAGTCCATTGTATGCTTCGCTAATGACCTTCGTTATCGCTGCCATTGCTATGGCATTGTACTTGCCCTTTTCAAAGGAATCCTTTTCCTGGACCGCTTTGAGATCTGCATCCCTTACCTCTATACTTGGTGGAGGTTTAACAGGAGTCATCTTTATCACCGGCACCATGCTTGCCGTACCGCGCTTGGGCATGGCAATCACCTTTGGATTGGTTATCGCCGGTCAAATAATTATAGCGCTGTTACTTGATCATTTTAATATACTGGTCGCAGAACCACACAGTATAAATTACTGGCGGATTTTAGGAGTCGGATTGATCGTTGGAGGCGTATTCCTTGTCCAGAAGTTTTAGCAGGCATTAGCTGCCTGTGAGCTTAAGGAGGAAAGCAATTGTATCTATAAAACGTGCAGTCGTTTGACTGCTTCCCTCGAAAGCCTAAAATTCAAAATGCAAGAATTACAAAATAATAAACAGCTGTCAACATCTGTTTTTAATGATTCCTCCTTGAAACACAAAATGAGCGCCGAAAGAGAGTACAGCAAATGTTGGCAAAATATGTACGAGCCGTCGATCACGCTGATGGCCAAACCATGGGTGACTTATTTGCAGCCAGTGGAAAAGTTGAAGTCTTTTATAATAATGGTGGAATATGGGATCTTCTTTTTATGCTTTCGGGTAAGGAAGCAATCGCTATGCTGTATCTAGTTGGATGCAACTACAACCAAAAAGGGGCTGGAGCCATCATACAACATATGATTTGATAATTGAGGTAAAGGGTGATGCTGCTTCCATAGATGTACAATTTGTCCGCTTTGATTCGTTAGGTGATAAACGCCCCAAAGCCGGCTGGCCTGCCAACACTGCAGGAGTAACGGGAGTGGTAAGCGCTGCAGAGTATGGATATTACCGGCCAACCTTGAAAAACATTAACGAAGAGTGGAAAATCGAAAAGCTCCAAATCATCCACGAGCTTCCATTTGCAATACCGGGTCAATAGTTATCTAGGTCTTCAATTCATGATAGGTTGTTCAATTGCAAGCTCGGTGTAGTCAATGCAACTACATTTGTTTCTTCCCTGCTCTGATACTACTCCTAAGGCCATCCGTATAAATATTTATTTAGAAATATTCTTCGCTACCTACTCAAAAAATCTGTCACCGACAAAGGCATCGAGGATGACACTTTAAAAACCATCACAGAAACGGAGCGGAATTATTTCATAAAAGTACCCAGACGTATCTAAGGAAAATCTCTGGGGAAGGAGGCGTCGCAAAAGTATTAGGAATTCCTCTGCCATACCAAACTCCAGAACAAGAAAACTGGGCATCAAAAAATCATTTTGGCCAGACA
>DASVSM010000760.1:0-1820 GCA_036388115.1 Flavisolibacter sp. | reverse complement strand
AGTGGACTAGGCATGCGCCAATTCAGCAGCGTTAACTACCAGTTTTACAATAACAAAGCAATCGAAGGCACCAACAGTACGTACAATCTAAGGTATAGCGGCGACGGTGGATTAAATGAATACTACTGGAACAATGCTGTCGCTATCGGTAAGCACTTGTCTGCCGGTATTACGGCCTCCTATATTGCCGGGTCAATTAACCAAACAGAGACATTGGTTGATGAAGGCGGGAATGTGATCTCAAGTACCCGGAGAGATTATTATGCAAAGGGCCGGCTTCAATATGGAGCCATTTACACCGGTAAACTTTCCAAAAAATGGGTCGCATCGGTAGGTGCGAAATATGCTTCTAAATCTGCCCTGAACTATGAACGAACCCTGACTGTTTTGGAAAACAGTATCGCCATCATAGAGAATGATTACATCAAGTACACCCGCTTCTCGCTACCCCAATCTATCGGCGGCGGCGTGGCCTTGTCAAACAACACCGGCACGGTAACGTATGCGGCAGATTATACCTACGATAACTGGTCAGCGTTAAACCTGAAAGGAACCAATTGGCGGCTTGTCAACAGCAGCCGGGTATCAGGGGGAGCGGAGTTTGTTTCATTCAAGACCGACATTAACCGCACCGTTACAAAAAAATCATTTCAAATGGGAGCGTTTCTAAACAAGTCTTATTTGCAGGTAAACAATCAGCAGATTAATGAATGGGGCGTTACCGCTGGCTTTACCCGAACCTTAGGCAACAGCCTGATGATTGGTGCCTCCCTGGAAGGTGGCGTGCGGGGAACTACACAAGCAAACCTGATTAAAGAGAATTATGTACAGCTATCTTTAAATTTTTCATTCAGAGATATCATTCTTGGAAAGATGGCCCGGTATAATTAATGGGAATTTTTTTTGAAAAGCCCACTATCTCTTTTACAAAGTGCTTTACCACGGCCAGCCCCGCAGTAAGGGGGATGGCCGTTTACAAGCTGTATGGTGATCATCTTTTGTTGTGGCTAACGTTCTTACCGTACCGCAGATTGATGGCCTTTAATTTTTGCGCTCTTTCCTTTTCAAGTGCCTCAATGCGGCGCTTCTTTTCTTTGGTGCTCATCGATTTGTTTCTTTTAACAGCGCCTGCAAGGAAGTCATAATCTTTGTTTACTTTCTTGATTTCTTCTTCTCTTTTACGCCTCTCTATTTCATAGCCGCGAATGTCTTTATCCGGCCATCTTTTGCTGTCGTAAGCCATAGCTTGGTCGTGTCCGCCTAAAACCATGTCCCTTGCATAGTCTTCGCTATTTTGGTTGGAAGAGCCGCCCCTGGCGAAAGCGGATGTCATTGTTCCCAGGGCAAGAAGGAAAATAAAACTTCTTTTCATCATTATGGTTTTATAGGTGATCAATGTATATGAGATATACTTCAATCGGTATTGTTTAAATCCTTTTTCCGTTTTAGGTAGATGACATTTGCCGGTTGGTCGCAAGTTGTAATTGTTGGCTATTCGGCTTCCTATTTTGCACCCATGAAAGGACGATGGCTCACGCAAAAACAAACATCAGTTGCATTGCTGTGTGTTGCCTGTTTTCTGCTTTTTGTAAGGTGCAATGGGCTGCGTCCGTTTCTTCTGGAAACAACAGTGCCGTTTGTTCCGATGCCTGCTCTTTTTAATTTTTTACCGTTCGATTTTTTGAAGTTGGTTTTATTGGTTGTCCTTTTTTATCTGAAAATTATAGCGACCAGTATCAGGCAACAGGCAGACGTATTCGGTAACAGGGATATGGTAAGAATGGTCAACCGGGTCGTAATGTGTGTAGTTACACTTCACC
>DASVSM010000759.1:0-7420 GCA_036388115.1 Flavisolibacter sp. | reverse complement strand
AGAAACATGGGGCGTGCAATTGATGACGATGTATAACTTCTTCAAAAATTTGGGTTTTGTCGCATTTTACTTAGATGACGGGAAACTTCATCCTTTGGAAAACAAAGAGCAAAGTCGTTGGGGCGATAGTGATATTTTGTTTGTACCAACTACAAAGAAAGATAGGGTAGCTCCATTCTTAGTTTAAGCTTTTAACGCCCATTGATGTGTTCTTTCTATTTCTGTTGTGCCCTTGTGCTCCAACCGGAACGCAAGGGGCACAACAGAAATCCAATTAACAAAAAAGCCACCCAGAAAGGATGGCTTACATTTTTTAAAGAATATGCTTAGCTCAGTTTTTCGACCTGCATATAGTTCAATTCCACAGGCGTAGAACGACCGAAAATCTTCACCGTTACTTTTAATTTTTTCTTCTCGTCATTCACCTCTTCGATGGTACCATTGAAGTCATTGAAAGGACCTTCAATGATCTTAATAGTTTCACCAACGATGAATGGCTCACTCATGCTAGCACCGCCCGCTTCAGCCATTTCATCCATCTTACCCAGCATTTTGTTTACTTCAGCCTTGCGTAGGGCAATGGGATTCTCCTTTCCTAAGAAGTGAATCACATTCGACGTATTCTTGATAATGTCACGCAGGTCATCACTCAGTTTTCCTTCTGCAATCTCAATCATTACATAACCAGGGTAGTAGTTGCGTTCACGCATCACTTTCTTCCCGTTCTGCACTTTGTAAACCTTTTCAACTGGTAGAAAAACCTGCTTTACAATATGGGTCCAACCCCGCGAAACTTCTTTGTCGAGGTATTCTTTTACTTTCCTTTCCTTACCACTCACCACACGCAGCACATACCACTTGGTCTCCTGCTGTTGCGGCTGCTCTTGTGTATTTTGTGCTGTAACTTCTTCCATCATTAGAAAATTTTATAAATGAACTTCAGTCCTGAAGAAGACACAAAGTCCATAACTGCAACAACTGCCGTAATCAATAAAGTAGCGGCTAAAACAATCATAGTTGACTGTTGCAACTGAGTTGAGTTCGGCCAGGTTACTTTCTCCGTCAACTCTTTGTATGAGTCGCGGAAGTAGTTTGAAATTTTGTTCATAAATAAGGATTACAAAATTACAAAATTCAATATCCAACATTTTGGCTTTTAAATTTTGTAATTTTTATTAGCACGGGTGGAGAGATTCGAACTCCCATCAACGGTTTTGGAGACCGCTATTCTGCCATTGAACTACACCCGTAGGAAAGCTAAGAGCTATTAGCGGAGGGCTAATAGCTCTTAGCAATATTGAAGCAAATATAGAAGTATTTGCCAAACCTTTCGGCCAATAGCTAAAAGCTAAGGGCTAAAGGCTTATTTTAAGATTTCAGTAACCTGACCGGCACCTACTGTACGGCCACCTTCACGAATCGCGAATTTCAAGCCTTTCTCCATCGCGATCGGCTGGATCAATTTAACAGTGAGGTTGGTGTTATCACCTGGCATTACCATCTCTGTTCCTGCTGGCAATTCAACTTCACCAGTTACATCCGTTGTACGGAAGTAGAACTGAGGACGGTATTTCTGGAAGAATGGAGTGTGACGTCCACCTTCTTCTTTGCTCAGTACATAAACTTCACCTTTGAAATCTGTGTGTGGGGTGATAGAACCTGGCTTACAGATAACCATACCGCGACGGATTTGCGTTTTTTCAATACCACGTAACAGCAGACCTGCGTTATCTCCAGCCTCACCTTCATCCAATAATTTACGGAACATTTCCACACCTGTACAAGTAGAGGTAAGTGGTGTTTCCTGTAAACCAACGATCTCAACAGCTTCGCCTACTTTCACACGACCTCTTTCAATACGGCCGGTAGCAACGGTACCACGACCAGTAATAGAGAATACGTCTTCAACTGACATCAGGAATGCCATATCAACAGGGCGCGGAGGTAGAGGTATGTAGCTGTCGACAGCGTCCATTAACTCTTCCACTTTTTTCACCCACTTTTCTTCGCCAGCCAGGGCTCCAGTAGCAGAACCTTGGATGATAGGTGTATTGTCGCCGTCGAAACCTTTTTCTGTCAGCAGGTCGCGAATTTCCATCTCAACCAGTTCCAGCAATTCAGGGTCGTCTACCAAGTCAACTTTATTCATGAAAACCACCATGCGGGGAACGCCTACCTGACGGGCCAGCAGAATGTGTTCTCTTGTTTGCGGCATAGGACCATCGGTAGCTGCCACAACTAAGATAGCGCCGTCCATTTGCGCTGCACCGGTAATCATGTTCTTCACATAGTCAGCGTGACCAGGACAGTCTACGTGAGCATAGTGACGATTTGCTGTCTGGTACTCAACGTGTGCCGTATTAATGGTGATACCGCGTTCTTTCTCTTCAGGAGCACCATCAATTTCATCGTACTTTTTTGCTACGTTACCCATGCCTTTTTGAGCAAGGATAGAAGTAATAGCAGCGGTCAATGTTGTTTTACCGTGGTCTACGTGACCGATGGTACCTACGTTAACATGGGGTTTATCCCGCTTAAAATTCTCTTTTGCCATCTTTATCGGTTTTTAGTTGTGGAGTTTTTAAAATTGTTGTTTTGTTCCTCCTTCTAACCAACTAAAAGTTTCGAAGGAAAATTTTTTACTAAGAGATCAAACGAGAAAAAGAGTTGAAGAAGTGTTTCTTTTTCTCCTTTTCTCTTCTAGGCTCTTAGCTAGTTTCTTATGTTACCAGCAACAGAATATCTATTTATCGCCCGTTGCAACCTTTGATTTTTTTTATTCTTTCGGGAAAGAATAAAAAAACCGCTCTTTGTACTTTAAGCTATCAGTGATCAGAAACCAGCAGTCAGAAAAACTGGAGGCTGATAGCTGACGGCTGTCTTGAGCCGTTAGTGAGAATCGAACTCACGACCTCTTCCCTACCAAGGAAGTGCTCTACCCCTGAGCTACAACGGCGTAGTTCAGTTGGCAGTACTCGGTTAGCAGTTGGCAATAGCAGCTTCTGACTGCAAACTGTTAACTGCATACTACTAACTGAATTGGAGCGGAAGACCGGGCTCGAACCGGCCACCTATAGCTTGGAAGGCTATCGCTCTACCAAATGAGCTACTTCCGCATACTTTTTTAAAGTTGAATGTTGAAAGTTAAATGTTTGCATAATAATAACCTTAAACATGAACCTTAAACTTTTCAAAGAGCGTGGGCAGGAGAGGATTCGAACCTCTGAAGTCGTAGACAGCGGATTTACAGTCCGCCCCATTTGGCCGCTCTGGAACCTGCCCTGGTTTAGTTAATATGTCAATTAAGTAACAGGTTAACAGGTATAAGCCACAAAGTAACCTATTAACCGATTAACTTATCAACAAACTCTCGAGCCACTTGTCGGAGTCGAACCAACGACCTACTGATTACAAATCAGTTGCTCTACCAACTGAGCTAAAGTGGCAAGGTAATTAGCTGATGTGCCGGTTAGCTAATTAGCTGATTTTCCCGCACAAAGCTAATTTCATCAAAGAACTTTTACCATTTGCTAATTACCACATTTGCTAATTAGCTAATTACCCCCTGTTTTTCGGGATGGCAAAAGTATGGGAAATTGATCATTAGAAAAAAATAGCAGAAAAAATATTTCATCAGGTTAATGAAATAAAAAATCCCGCACGGGCGGGATGGAATTTTTTAAGCAGCCTTTCTTTCCTTTTTTTTCTTTACCTGCTGAATCAGGGCGTTAAATGCCTCGTCAAATGAAGTTTCGAAAGATTTGCTTGTGGATTTTACAAAGAAATCGGCACGGGGCACATGTACCCTGATTTCCGCAACCTTGTCTTTAATAGTATGTACTACGTTATCCAATACCAGGTACACATCCACTTTAATGATCCGGTCGTGATACTGAGAGAGCTTTTCTAATTTCCTTGTTACATACTCGATCAACTTTTGGTCTGCATCAAAGTGAAGTGCTTGAACATGTACGATCATAGAATTGGTTTTTATCTGTGAAAAAATGGTTCAAAGAACTTGGCCACGTGGCTGTATGAAGTTAACCTTTGAACCTCTTCAAACCAAACTGAAAACAAAAAAAATTAAGGGAGATGAAAGATTTTTACGCCTTCGGATGAGCCTTCTTGTGGATGTTTTTCAGCTTTTCAATGGTATTGTGCGTATAAATCTGTGTAGCAGCAAGGCTACTGTGCCCAAGGAGTTCCTTAACTGCATTCAAATCAGCTCCATTGTTCATTAAATGTGTAGCAAATGTGTGGCGCAACACATGCGGACTGCGTTTTTGAATTGTGGTAACCAGGCTCAGGTACGTTTTTACGGAAGTATAAACAGCTCTTGGCTGAAGCGGCTTTCCTTTTTCAGACACAAGCAGGGTATCAGAAGCCTCTCCTGAAAATTCAATTTTCTTATTTACCAGATATGACTGCAGTTCTTTTTTCAATTCAGGCTGAATGGGGATGACTCTTTCCTTATTTCCCTTTCCTAGCACCTTTACCGTACTGTTGGAGAGATTCAGCCCCCCTTCCCGCAATTGTATGGCCTCGCTCAACCGCATGCCGGTTTGATAGAACATTATCAGCAAGAGCCTTTCTGTCTGCCCCTTCCAGTTGTCCGGGAACTCAACATGTTCAAAGAGCGTTTTTATATCCTTGTCAGCAACAAAATTGGGCAGCCGCTTTTCTGATTTGGGAGAAGTGACCTTTGCCATTGGGGTTTGCCTGACAACGCCGACCTTCACCTGGAACTTAAAAAAGGACTTCAGGGTTGATATTTTGCGGTTGATGGTTTTGGCAGAAAGGCCCTCATCTTTTAGAGAAGCCAGCCAACTGCGGATATACGTATGGGTTAGCTGGTTCAGTGGTGTTTCGCCAAACTGGATAACTACAAAATCGAAAAAGCCTGTCAGGTCGGTCTGGTAAGAAATAATGGTGTGCTGAGAATAGCGCTTTTCAAACTTCAGATAGTCGATGAAAGGCTGAATAAAAAGGTGATGGTTTTCCATAAAAAAACAATAGCTGCAAAGTAATAAATACCTTGCAGCTATACAATATAGTGTGAGGATGGAAGCTTACACTTCAATCTTTCCGCTTGCTATCTGCTGTTTGTAAACAGCTTTCAACACCTGGCCCCTGCGTCTGACAGATGGCTTGGTGAAAGACTGTCTCTCACGCAACTGCAACAAGATTTTGGCTTTCTCAAACTTTTTTTTATATTTTTTGAGTGCCTTGTCTATGTTCTCGCAGTCTTTTGAATCGATAATTAGCATGCGTTATACCTCCTTTAGAAATTTTTTGGAACGGCAAATATAGGCTTCCTTTTCAAATGAAACCAAAACAAAATGCAAAAACCCCGAATTTTACCACATGTTCACAGGAATTATTGAAGCCCTTGGAGAGGTAAAAGAAATAGCTGAGACCGGCACTAACAAAACGTTCTGGATTGAATCTCCCCTCTCCCATACGTTCAGCATTGACCAAAGCATAGCCCATGATGGTGTTTGCCTGACGGTGGAAGAGGTTCGCGAAAACCAACACCGGGTAACAGCGGTTCTGGAAACGTTAAAGAAAACTGCCTTAAATCAATGGGTCCCTGGAAAACAGGTAAACCTGGAACAAAGCCTGTTGCCTTCAAAAAGGTTGGACGGACATTTTGTGCAAGGGCATGTTGATACGGTTGGGGCATGCGAAAAAGTTAAGAGCGAAAATGGAAGCTGGGAATTGACGTTCAGCTTTCCAGAGAAGTATGCGACGTTAGTGATTGAGAAAGGGTCTATCAGTTTGAATGGTATTAGCCTGACTATATTCGATGTGAAAAAAGATACTTTCAAGGTTGCTATCATTCCTTATACGTTGGAACATACCGGCCTGAAGTTTTTGAAAGAAGATGAGTTGGTGAATCTGGAGTTTGATATGCTGGGAAAATATATTCACCGTTATTTGCAACAGCAAAAATCATGAAGCCTATTGTTGCAAAGACCCTGCAATTAGCCAGAACCGCCCAAATGGATTTATCAAAAATCGAAAAAATTTGTTGCCCGCTCTGTGAACACCCGGCTGCCAGACCGAAACACAGCATTCGTTCCTGGAACATTGTGCAATGCTGTGCCTGTGGCTTTATCTATGTCAATCCTCGGTTAGAAAAATCGGAACTGCTGAAGATATACACATCCAATTATTTCGACAACAAAGAAGTTGGCTACTACCACTACACCGAAAACAAAGAGCTAAGACGGAAAAATTTCAAAAAATGGGTAGAAGATGCCTTGCCATTTTTTACACCTACCTCCCATGCGCAGGCACTGGATGTAGGTTGTGCAGCGGGTTATTGCCTCGATGTGTTCAGGGAACTGCAATGGAAGGCATTTGGTATTGAATTGGATAAAGAGCTTGCTGCTTCGCTTCGTAAAAAAGAGTATAGCATTTTTGATTCGCCACTGATAACACTGAATACCAATGAAAAGTTCCGCTTTATCACCCTGTTTGATGTAATTGAACATTTAACTGACCTGTCAGCTAACATGACCATACTTCATTCTCTTCTTGAAGACGATGGTATTGTAGTCCTGGTAACCCCAGACTATGGTAGCTGGCAGCGCAAACTCTTTAACAGGAAATGGTTTCAGTTTAAGCCCATTGAGCACATTAATTATTTTACTAGTGTTTCATTGCAGCAATTAGCTGAAAAAACAGGCTTTACCGTCATTTATACAAACCGTTGCGGGCAGTTTTGCGATCTGTCTTTTTTGGAAAACCGGTTAAAAAAATACCGCTTCCGCTTTTTGCTTCCGTTTTTCCATCTGGCTACCCGCCTTCTGCGCTTGCAGAAAAAACATTTTTATGTAGATACTGCTAGCCTATACGTTGTTTTAAAAAAGAAGAAACCCGTATAATAAGCGGTTTACACACTACAACTGTCAGAAAAGCAAACAAAGGAGTTAGCGTCAGAAAAAACCGGTTGTGGTAATCATCACATTGCAGGGCAATCGTGGCTGCAAATACTATGATAGTAAATAAAACAAAAGTTAGCAATGGCAGTGAAACCGAGCGAATAATGCGCTTGATTCCAAGGATGATGCTTCCGTAAAACAGCAGCAGATAAGCAACCAGAAATCCATTGTGCGCAGAGGAATAGTAATCTCTCACCATCCCAAAAAAATACTTCAGCCGCACAAGCGCCAGCCCCGCAAAATGCCCGAAGTTGTGTGTAACGTAATATAGCAACTGGTAAAATTGGTTAGGATTGTGCGACAGGTTGAGGCTGGCTGATGCATCGTTACGGGGAATATCACAGATGATGCTGTCCTCCGTCAGAGCACGGGTCATGTTCCAATCAGGCGTGGTAGTGAACACCACTTGCAGCACAAAGTTCAGCAGCAACAAAAAGCCTGCACCGGCAAGCATAAAAAAGAAACGATGCTTT
>DASVSM010000758.1:0-3784 GCA_036388115.1 Flavisolibacter sp. | reverse complement strand
AAACTGGCGGATGGCACTGCTTGCCATTGGTCCACGCCAGACTACTGCATTTTTTTCGTCTACCAATAAACCAATGCTTAAAAGTTTAATTCCGTAACGGTCCAATGGAACGATCATGGCTTTTCCATTCACATCGGTCATCAACGGACGTTCACCGCGAACGCCAAACATAATAGGCACACTTGGCCCATAGATATCTGCATCCAATAAACCAACACTGGCACCACCCTGCGAAAGCGCCAGCGCCAGGTTTGCAGAAACGGTGCTTTTTCCCACACCGCCTTTTCCACTGACAACGGCAATAATATTTTTAACACCGGGCAATACGTTGCTTTTATCGGCACGGATGGTGGTGGTACTGGACGTAAAATTTACGGTAACATTCGCCTCCGGGCTTACAGACTTTTGGACGGCATTGATACAATCTTTTTCGATAACGGCTTTCAACGGACAGGCCGGTGTGGTTAAAACAACTGTAAAAGAAATATTGTTGCCGTTAATCGCAATGTCTCTTACCATGTTTAGCGTCACGAGATCTTTCCCTAAGTCGGGTTCCTGCACTGTACTGAGTGCACTGAGTATGCTTTCCTGGGTCATCTTTTGTTTGTTAATGAAAGCGCAAAGTTAACTTAAACATAGTTGCATCTTAGGCGTTATAAAGCTGTACGATTTATTTTTGAAGGAATGAAAAAAGTTTTACTCCTCTTATTCATTTTCTCCTTTTTTCTAATCAAACAATCGGCGGCACAGTTTGAGACGGTGAAAGATTCTGTGGTGCAGTTGTATGGTATTGTTATGACGGCTGATAGTCTTGTTGGTATACCGGCCGTGAGCGTTTCTATCAAGGGAACTACCAGGGGTACGATCACAAACAACCAGGGCGTGTTTTCTATTGTGGCCTTAAAAGGTGACATCGTTGAGTTTTCACACGTGAGCTTCAAGCCCAAATCTGTTATTATACCACGGGACCTTGAAGGCAATCAACACAATATTGTACAACTGATGGTGGAAGACACTTTTTATTTACCGGCCACCATTATTAAACCCCGGCCTTCACCTGAACAGTTTGCAAGAGATTTTGTGAATACAAAAGTGCCTGATGATGATATTGAAATTGCCCGTCAGAACAATGACGAGGCAAAACGAAGGGTGCTGATGCGAACGACCCCTTCAGACGGTGCTGGCGCTGCAGCCATGCAGTTCCGTAACATTGCCAACCGTGCAGTTTACCAGGGCCAGGTACCGCCCATGAATATTTTTAATCCTGCAGCCTGGTCGGAGTTCATTAAATCATGGAAGCGGGGCGATTTCAAGAAAAAATAACCTCAGCTAAGCAGAGCAAACCAGGCATTCCGTCAATCTTCTATCCTTATACTTTAACCTTTCGAAACTGCCGGAAAATCTTCTGTTAAAGAGCAAGATTTTATCATTTTTTCTTTCACAGGTAAATGAATTTTGCATAAAGACGTGAAAATGAAAAAAGGACTTTTCCTGGTATTTTTTGTGACCGCTTCCCTGCTGGGAAAGGCACAAAAAATTGACAGCATCTATTTTCATTTATATACTGACAGCCTGAAAAAAGGGTATTTCAATTATATCAATGTCGACGGTAAAACAGCCGATGGCCAATGGATTCCGTTGTCGAGTAGTGAAGTCATTTTTGCTGCTGACAAAGATTCTGCCCTGAAATTTCAGAACAACGATCTCTTCATCGATAGTGCTTATACCAAGGAAACAGTAACCGTAAAGGCTGTTTTGAAAGACAATCCTAAGGTGTGGAAAGAAGTAACGATCTACATAAGAAAAAGGGGCTTCGATGAACCCCTTAAATCAAATGAAGAAATATTGCAAGAATATAGTAAGCCTTCCGGGAAAAAGAAAACAAATAAGCAATAAGCAATATGCAAGGATCGATTGAAAAGAGCTATTCACTTGCTGATTAAAAATCGCCTACTGCCTATTGAAATCTACATCTTCTTAGCGTCTTCCAGGAATTTGGCTAAGCCGATATCTGTCAACGGATGTTTTAATAACCCAAGTATAGATTCCAGCGGGCAAGTACATACATCGGCACCTAATTCTGCCGCTCTTACAATATGGTTGGAGGTACGAATAGAGGCAGCCAGGATCTCCGTTTTATAGCCTTGCAGCGAGAATATATTGGCTATCTGGCCGATTAGTTCCATCCCGTCCCAACCGGTATCATCAATGCGTCCGATAAAAGGTGAAACGTAGGCTGCTCCTGCCTTGGCGGCGAGGATCGCTTGTCCGGCTGAAAAGATCAATGTACAGTTAGTGCGGATGCCGTTATCGCTAAACCATTTGATGGCTTTTACGCCGTCTTTGATCATCGGAACCTTTACAACAATGTTCGGATGGATGGCTGCGAGTTTCTTGCCTTCTTCAATAATTGTTGCCAGGTCGGTAGAAAGTACTTCGGCGCTGATGTCCCCATCAACCAATTCGCAAATCGTCTTGTAATGCTGGTTAATCGCGTCCTGTCCTTTGATGCCTTCCTTCGCCATCAAAGAAGGATTGGTAGTAACACCATCAAGAATTCCAAGCTCATGTGCTTCTTTAATTTGGGCTAAGTTGGCCGTGTCGATGAAAAATTTCATTGCCTAAAAATTTGAAGGCAAATATAGAAGAATAGAAAAGGAAGTGTTGGAATAAAAAATCCCGCAAAGCGGGAAATAAAAAATGGCAGGCTACTTACATCGCACCGCTACAACCGCCTACCCTTGCTACCTTCCGATCCTGGGGGAGTTCAGCAGGAGCTGGCCGTGCAAGACCTGCCGGTGCAAATATAGTGGGATTTCTTTTTGAAAAGTTTTGGATCCTGATAATTTATTATTGTAGTCAACCGCATGAAGCAAACTGCAAAATTATGCGGGCGAACAACCATGGAATTAAGGCCGGTTGAAAACAGAATTGACGCTTGAAAATCCGATGCATTCGTCTGCCCTGCCACCGAATGGGCGGTAATAAACCAGAACAATATAATTGTTTTCTGTTGCCCAATAATTCCCTTCGGTCTGGCTGAATTCCAGTGGTCCTCCGCGGAGAGGCCTTGTAGCGTACATATAGTTGTAATAGCCCTGTTTAAGGAACAGCGTTTTTTCGTAGGCGCCTGATTCGGGATTAAAACGCATGCGTCCAGACGTATCAGTTGCATAGTTCGTCATCTCACCAAAAATGTAGACATCATTTCCGGCCAGCGGCTGATTGTTTGGCGGGAAATATTTGAAATGTGTGTACGCGTAATCGCCCTGCCAGAAAGGGTTGATGCTCTCATACGTTTCAATGGTATAGCTGCCGTTTAAGTCGCGGAAGAAGATATAGTTCTGCCCGGTGCGGGTTGTTTCGGGCTTTACATAAACCTGCACGGTGTCACTCTTGTTATCCAGCCGCAACATCCGGTCGCTCAGTAACCGCAAACTGCGAAGGTCCAGCCAGCGGAATTCTTTTAATCCAACAACACCGGTGATCGCCTCGTCACTGTATTCAAAATAATTACCACGGTAAATGGTTGGCCGGTCCAAAAGCAGGGATGTCTGCCAGTTTTGATTCTGCAGCACCACCACTTTAATGTCCGATGGACCCATCACATTAATACGTTTGTCCGCCTGAACGCCCAATTGTAGTTTTTGACCTGTGCGAAACAAGGTAGCGTTAAATGGCTGGAGAACCTGGGTAGCTACCTGCGCCATTGTATTCACTACCACAAAACGTTTGGTGAAGGCAACCTGTGAAGTATCGTTATTGAGATAGACCTTGAGGAGAT
>DASVSM010000757.1:0-2660 GCA_036388115.1 Flavisolibacter sp. | reverse complement strand
CAAAAGAAGGCATCCCTACTTTGCGCGTCGTATCGCTGGCGCTTGTGCTGATGTCATTGTCTGCGGTTTGGCTGAATGCTATTACCGGGACAGGCAAGAGTAATATCACCTTCTACATTGAACTGGTTGCCATTGTTGTTTATTCGGTGTATGCGTATGTCGTATTGGAGGTGCTGCAACTTTCCATCACCTGGGGCTGGGCGGCAGAACTGATTTACTGGAGCTTCCTGGGCGGCCTTTCTTACCTGTACATCAAAAGCGGACGCTGGAAACACAAAGTCATTTAGTCCCGAACTTTTTAGTGTACGTCACGCTTACATGACCTGTAAAAGAAGCAATGGGAGGATGCAGTTTACTTATTTGAACGGTAATTTTTTTAAGCGCAGGAAACTGTTTTTTTGTTTCGTCTGCTATCATCATTGTCAGGGTTTCCAGCAACTGTTGCCGCGTTGAAAAAATCTCCCTGATAATGCGGTGAACTTCGGCATAATTGATGGTTTCATCAATTGACCTTATCATTTCTTTCGGTGCTTTCACTTCCATTGAAAGATTGATCTCAAACTCATTTCCCACCGCTGTTTCTTCTTTGTACACACCATGGCTGGCAAAGAAACGCAGGTGGTGAAGTTGAATGGTAAACGATGACACGCTTTAATTTTAATTCAGGTATTATATTCCTTTGGCAGACAAATATCGTTCTGCATCCAGTGCCGCCATACAGCCACTTCCGGCAGCGGTAACGGCCTGGCGGTAAATTTTATCCTGCACATCGCCGGCGGCAAACACGCCTTCCACATTTGTTTTTGCCGTTCCGGGCTGGGTCAGAATATAGCCTGCTTCGTCCATTTCCAAAAACGGCTTAAAGACGTCGGAATTGGGTGTATGACCGATAGCCACAAAAAATCCTTTGATTGGTATTTCCTGTGTTTCTCCCGATACCCTGTTTTTGATCCGAACAGCTTCCACCGTTTTTTCACCCAGGATTTCGTCCGTCTCAGTATTCCAGTACACCTTGATGTTTTCAGCGTTCTTCACCCTCTCCTGCATCACCTTGCTGGCACGCATTTCATCGCGACGGATAAACATGTGAACCGTTGCGCAAAGTTTTGATAAGTATAAAGCTTCTTCTGCCGCCGTATCACCTGCGCCTACAATGGCGACTTCTTTTCCCCGAAAGAAAAATCCATCGCAAACCGCGCAGGCGCTGACGCCATAGCCGTTGAGCCGTTGTTCGCTTTCAATTTCCAGCCACTTGGCCGAAGCACCTGTGGCAATAATAACTGCGTCGGCTTCAATCAATTTTTCATCGTCAATCCACACCTTAAAAGGCTGCTGCGAGAAGTCAACTTTTGTTGCCAGCCCGTAGCGCAGATCGGCACCCATCCTTTGCGCCTGCTTTTCAAAATGGATCATTAATTCGGGTCCTTGTATGCCTTCGGGGAAACCGGGGTAGTTCTCCACTTCCGTTGTGATGGTTAACTGGCCGCCCGGCTGGATGCCCTGATAAAGCATGGGCTTCAAGTTTGCCCTGGCAGCATAAATGGCAGCCGTATAACCTGCGGGGCCTGAACCTATAATTAAAAGATGTGTTCTTTCGGGTTGTTTATTGTTCATAAATAATCTGCGAAAATAATGCGTAATGGACAATGAGTGATGAGTTTGTGATGCCGGCAGTTTGAATGCGGTTTAAGGCGATCCGGGTACAACGGCTAAACGTTACCTGCTGATTTCTTTAGCGGCGGATAACCAGTGTCCGGTATTGCGAGGCGTAACCACCGAAATATCCCAGGGCATTGCCGCTGATATTGCCAAGCACCTTTACCGGTGTAGAAAAAGGATTTCCTACCGACTGATAAGAAAATTCTATCGTTCGCCAGAAATCATACGTGGCTTTGTCGATGTTGCTTATTTTGAATGTTACCGTATCTCCCTTGTTGAAAAAAAGATCGTCTTCTTCGAAGTCTGTATTGCGGTCAACACCGGCGCCAACCTGCAGCTCATAAGTTGTTCCGTCAATGAATAAATCGTCGAAGGCTGAATTCAATCCCGGAAGAAACGGGCCGTTGTTTCGTTTCGTAAAGTATCTGATATAATCACCAAAGCCAGGCGGGTCAGTTACCCTTGCCATCACAATTACCTTGCTGGTATCAAGTTGCGGAGGCCCGGCCTTGTACCAAATCGAGTCAATGCGTTTCGTAATGTTTGGGATCGTTGTTGTTGCCGTATATTCTTTACCACCCGCTACTATTCGCATCGAGTAAGCTTTATTTAATTCTCCTACAAATGCAGTTGACAGGTTAGAAGAGTCAGTTGAGTAATAACTCAGGCTGAAATTGCCGCCAAGCGGAATGGTGTATTCTTTCAGTTTATGGGTTCGGGTGCCGTTTGAAACATACACTTCTGCGCCCCGTACAAAACTCTGCGTCAGTAATTCCGGAGAGATCTTCGAAAAATAATTGAGAGAGTTTGTGAGCATGACCATCGGCGGCTGGCCGTTTTCAATGGTTGCTTCTACCACCAGCTTGGGCGCTTCGTCTATCAGCTTAAAATTGATGTCTTTTTCACAGCCGGTAAACAAGAAAGCGATGAATGTGAGGCAAAGAATATAATAACTGAATTTTCTCGCCTTTTTTAATTTTTGCAATTGTGCCATTGGCTTG
>DASVSM010000756.1:0-2627 GCA_036388115.1 Flavisolibacter sp. | reverse complement strand
TTCACCTTTTTGCAAGAAGAAGAAGTGGAACCCCTGATCGAAGAACACAAGGCCGATGCTGCGAAACGCATCCTGCAAAAACGCCTAGCACAAGAACTAACCATTTTTGTGCATGGAGAAGACGAATACAACAAAGCAATAGAGACTACCCAAAAATTATTTGCCCAGCAAAATGCTTCCGCTGACAGTTTGAGTGCAGAAGATTTGGAAGGAATGGAAGGCATTGTGAAAGTGCAGTACCCATTGGCCAACTTGCAAAATGGTATTGATGTTATTAGTCTGCTGACAGAAACAGCCATTTTTCCCAGTAAAGGCGAAGCAAGAAAAATGATTCAAAATGGTGGCGTAAGTATCAACCGCGAGAAAGTGACAGACCTGCAACTGCAGGTTAACACCAGTCACCTCTTACATGAAAAATATCTGCTCATTCAGAGGGGAAAGAAAAACTATTTCCTTTTGACTGCAGGTTGATGGTTGCTCTGAATGATCGGCTACAGTTACATCAATAATAGCTGCCTCGCCATCACGATTGCTTTTTTGCAAATGCTGTAATGCCCTCTACCAGGACATCTAAATTTTTTGTGGTGGTGTAAACATTTGGCGTAACACGAACACCGCTGATATTCTCCCAATTGATGGTTGTTGTGTGTATTTTATGCGAGTTGAAAAGATAAGCATCCAACTCAGCAGCCTTCTTTCCTTCAATCGAAACCATCCCTATCGCACAGCCCCATTTCGGATGCTGCGATGTATGCAGTCTTACCCCCCTTACAGCTTCCACTCTTTCCATCCAGTAATTCTTCAGGTACTGAAGCCGCTTTTGTTTTCTTTCGATGCCAATCATATCATGGAACTCGATGGCCTTACCAATGGCCTGCTCAATAAAAAACGGCCTGGTACCCAGGTGCTCAAATTTGCGGATGTCGTCTTTTAATGGATTGTCCGATGCAAACAACGGGTACAGGTTTTTGATCTTCTCTTTCTTAACATACAACAATCCGCTGCCAATAGGGGCATACAACCATTTGTGCAGACTACTGGCAAAATAATCAGCGCCGAGATCGGGAATTTTAAAATCGAAGTGCGCAAAGCTGTGTGCCCCATCCACTATTACGTCAATTCCTTTTTTATGTGCTTCATCAGCAATTTTCTTAACCGGCAGTATCTGGCCGTTCCAGTTAATGATATGTGTAATGCCAACAGCCTTTGTTTTAGACGTGAAGGCCGACACATATTGTTTTACCAGGTAAGATTCATCTTCCGATGGCAGGTCAAGATTAACCCATACGAGTTTAATCTTATCCCTTAATTCCCGCTGTTTCCACGCATTAACAATGTTGGGATAATCCTGTTTTGACAGCACCACTTCATCTCCCTCTCGTAGTTGCAAACCAAAAATGATTGTTTCCAACCCTTCGGATGAATTACGGTTGACCGCAATTTCTTCTGCACTGCAACCAGCAATTTTTGCCATGTTGGCCCGAAGCGGTTCACGTCCCATATCCAACACCCGCCACATATAATAACTCGGTGCTTCGTTACTCAGGTCATAAAAACGTTTCATTGCATCCTGCACCGTTTTTGGTGCCGGCGAAACACCACCATTATTCAAATTAATGATTGACGGGGATACGGTAAACGACTGTTGTATGAAATACCAGAACTCTTCGTCACCGGCAAGATCGTCAGGTGCAATGGTTTCAGCTTTTCGAATGGCTTTCTCCAGGTTCCTGCTCCATGCCGGTTGCAAAAGCGAAGACGTAAAAGCAGCGGCAGAGGCCATGCCTGCTTTTTGCAAAAAAAGGCGGCGGTTAAATGGCATGAAGGAGGTTTGTATAAATATAAGAATTTGTTGCAGCTATTGATAGAACACACTACCTGCCGGACGATATCAATCGGATAGAATCTGCTAACACCATTTTATGACCAACTTTATAGCGAACATTTACCTTTATCTCCTCGCCCTTCACTGATTGAAAAAATCTTTTTACACTGATGTCAGTGCGGTATGATGCAGAAAGTAAAACATCACTATTTGGTAAAACATATTTCTCATGTGAAAGCAATTGCTCATTTAACCGATGAACGTCAACGGTGTTGTTCTTACAAATAATTGTAAGCAGTGGGAGACTCTCAATCAAAAACAGCGTGTCGGAAGAATAATTTTCAAGCTTAGCCTGAAAGAAATGCTCTGCATGATTACCGATATAGTGTTTCTGGTAAAAAGAAAGATAGAGCTGTTGTTCACCCCCGTTAATTAGCAAGGCATTGTTTTTAAGCGGGCACGAGGACTCTTTTCGATACCACACTGTTAATGGAGAACACGTAGCAAAACAGAAAAGAAAACAAATAGCCAGAAGAGTAAGAGAAAGTTTCATTGAGCAGCCATTTGGTTGAAGGTAAATTAACTAACCGCACAAAAAATTCGCCTGTGAGAACACAGGCGATGACTGCTTTAAACTATGAGGAAAATTGAGAAAAGACGTTTCGATTGGTTGAAGATCAGGACTTCAACAGGTTAGGAATAATGCCGAAATTAATTTCCGTTTGTTTGATCTTTGGCCATTTAACTGCCGAACATTCTTCTGCTCCAGTGTTTGCCGATGGCTTTGGAAGAAGCAAAGCAA
>DASVSM010000755.1:0-7410 GCA_036388115.1 Flavisolibacter sp. | reverse complement strand
ATTTCTTTATTGGTAACTACGATTTTCAGGGCAAATATTTTGTCAACCTTACCGGCCGTCGCGACGGAAGTTCCCGGCTGGCTCCCGGCTTTAAGTTTGTGAACTATGGAGGCGTTGGTGTTGGCTGGTTGATGACGGCGGAAAATTTTATGAAGGACCAACGTCTTTTCAGCAATCTGAAGTTGAAAGGAAGTTTTGGGTCTTCAGGTAATTCCAACATTGGTGATTCGTATGAAGCGCTTGAACAGTTTGAGGCTGTTTCGTACAACGGTGTAGGTGGTTTGCGTTTGTTCAACCTGAAAAAGCCTGGCTTAACCTGGGAAACAAGGCAAACAGCAAACGTAGGAGTAGAGTTCAGCATGTTCAGCAATCGCCTGAATGGTTCGTTCGAAGCCTATAGTTCCAATACAAATGGCCTTTACCTCAATCGCCAGTTATCATCTACAAATGGTGCCGGTTCCATCCTGACAAACATGGGCAAGTTAAGGAACCAGGGTCTTGAAATATCGCTGGGATATGATGTGCTGAAAGGCCGCAATCTTACCTGGAATATCAATGCCAACTGGACGGGTAACAAAAGCAAAATCCTTGCTTTAGATGGCAATGAAGAAAATATACAAGGGATTTCCATCAACAAGGTTGGGCAGCCACTGAATAGCATTTACATTGTTCGTTATGCCGGCGTAAACCCCGAAAACGGGGAGGCCCAGTATTTTACGAAAGATGGCAAGATCACGGAAACTTATGACCCCAATGATGCAGCCATAGTAGGGCAGTTTGACCCGAAAGGTTTTGGCGGCTTTGGAACGACATTGACAGTAAAGGGCTTCGAGCTTTCTGCTTTGTTCACCTACCAGTATGGGCATAAGATCTACAACCAGGCAAGGTCCGACGTGGAAAATCCTGAATATGTATACTCCGGGTTAAATGTAGCCTTGCTGCGCGAATGGAAACAACGTGGCGATATTACAGACATCCCGTCTTCCTTCAGCGATTATCAAAACAGTACAACGCGTTTTATCGAAAGCGGAGATTTCCTGCGCTTCCGGAATGTGATGTTGAGCTACAGTTTTGCAAAAACAATTACCGACAGGTTGAAACTAACCGGTATCCGCGTTTTTGTGCAGGGGCAGAACCTTGTTACCTGGCATAACTTCCAGGGATACGATCCGGAGGTTTCAACTGGTGTGCTTACCGGTGCGCAGTACCCGGCACTAAGGGCTTTCACGGGCGGAATCAGCATTGGCTTTTAATCGAAAAAATAACTACATGAAAAAAGTATTGCATCATATATCCATGGTTGCTTTGTGCGCTGCACTAACCCTTTCCTGCAAAAAATCGGTTGATCTGAATCCTACGCATACCGTCAACGGAGATGAGTTTTTCACTAAAGCCGACGACTTCGATTTAGCATTAACAGCAGCTTACCAGCGCCTGAAGGCAAATGGCCTTTATAGTGGTGTAAACGGCGGCAGTATCTTTCTTTCAGGCGTTGACATCGCTTCGGATAATTTGAGCGATGGTTCATCAAACCTCGGCAACCTCAACGCCATGAATCGTTGGAATTACACGGCAGATAATCCAGCAGTGAAGGGGGGATGGGATGACGCTTACCGGGTTATTCAGCAAACAAATCTTGCCCTGCGGGGAATTGACCGTTTTCGGGCTGCCGAACCCGGAAAGGTGAACCGGATTGAAGGACAGGCAAGAGCATTGAGAGCTTTTATGCATTTTGAGATCTTCCGTTGGTGGGCGCCCAATTATGATCCTGCTGCAGCAACGCCGGGTATTGCCTATGTTGACAAATTTGATGTTGAGCAAAAGCCTTCCCGTTTGTCTGTTCAGGAATCATATAACAAGATTGAACAGGATCTGAAGCTGGCAAAGACTATGCTTTCCAATACCGATAAAGCTATTCAATCGGTAACAGGTGTTACCGGAACCTCCCGGCCATACATTGATTCTTTAGTGGTTAATGCGGTGCTGGCCCGTGTGTACCTCTATGCAAAAAAATGGGACAGCGCGGCAAAATATGCTACCTATGTTATCAATGCACGGCGTCTTGCCACCGCTGCCGAATTTCCAGCCATCTGGCAGGATGCAAGCACCCGGGAAGTGCTTTGGTCAATCGATTACCAGGCAGGTAATCCTGCGCTGATCAGGGAGATCTACCGGCCTGTTGGAAACACGGCTAGTCGTGATGAATTTTCGTGGCTGCCGGTGCCCGCTCTCATCAATTTATATGAAGCCACCGATGTGCGCAAGTCTGTTTACCTGACAACCAGGGCAGGCAACGTGGTGCCAAATAAATATTTTGCAAAGTCTACCGCAGTTGGCAACCCTGATGGTGTGGTGAATTTTAAAGTCTTCCGTACGGCTGAGATGTACCTGATAAGGGCTGAAGCGTTGGCTATGTTAAGTCAACCCAGTGCTCTTACCGATTTAAACGCATTAAGAACGGCAAGAGGAGCCACAACCGGTTCCGAGACAGGCGCAGCATTGTTAACCGCTATTCAAACAGAAAGAAGAAAAGAACTGTTTATTGAAGGGCACCGGTTCTTTGATCTGAAACGTACAACACGAGTGGTAAACAGAGGTCCGGGTTGTACAAATTTTTGTACGCTGGCATCTGCCAGCAGGGGCTGGGCATTGCCGGTTCCGCAAACGGAGATCATTGCCAATCCTAATATGCAACAAAACCCGGGATATTAAACTGTATCAATAGTTTTCAATTGTAGGGAAAAGAGCCAGGCACGAGTTGCCTGGCTCTTTTCTTTGTATGATATATGGACAAAAAAAAGACAGGTAGTGGAAACTACCCGCCGGAATGCTTTTTAAAATTTAGAGTAATATTTGAGGTAGTGAGAACACTTCCCCGCACATGAGAATGAGCACAAGTTCAGCGTTATTTTTTTCCGTTTTTAGGCAACTTAACTGAATTGCAAGTATTCCTGTCTGAACCATAAAAAGGATCATTTGAATAGGGAACACGGACAAAAAGAGAAGTGTAAAACATTTCGTTTACCCGCTGAAGGCCGTGCTCAGATAAATTAAAGTTTACCTCCATGTTTACTGCCGTTCGTCGGATAACAAAAGCAGGAAAAATGCGCAATCTTGCCTTCCACATAAATTGACACTATTTAACGGTCAAAAGAATACAGACAATGTATTTTGCCTGAGACAAAAAGCGTTTTTATAGAAACCAACTTGTCATAGAACAATCATAATTTCTGTGACAGCAAATTGCCGGTAACACTTTGTGCGTATGAACGTATTAAATGAAATAGCATTCAGGTCGAATCGCGATTCTTTCAATGGAAGTGTTATGATCAAAGACCGGCTTCTTAAAAGCTTCATCGTTCCTTTGCTGGGCATAGTAATATCTGTGCTAACAGGTTTGGTGAGCTATTCCGCGGCTACGGTTTTACAGTTCCTGTTGTCCATTGGCTTTTTTGTTTTTATTACACACATGGTGTGGTTAGGCTCCGTACAAATCATTTCATTTTTACGATCACGGAAATGGTTTCGGACCAATATCTTCACCAAACTTGCAATCCTCTCTCTTGCTACCGTTTTGTATGGCGTAACCATTGTTTTCTTTGCAGCAGCTTCCTGGCAGTTGCTTGTATTAAGGCAGGTGTTTTTGGATCCCATTTTAAATGCCCTTGCCACAACAGCCATTGTCACTCTTTTCCTGACGCTGATCTACGAATCTGCTTTCTTAAGTGCTGAAGTGGACCTGGATGCAAAAGTGATGCAGCAATTGGACCTTGAGCGGTTGCAGGCAGAAGCCAGCGTCTTGCAAAACGAACTGGACCCGCATTTTTTATTTAATTGTTTGAATACGCTTTCCTACCTGGTGCGTAGCGATGGCAACAAAGCCTACGAGTTTGTGCACAAGCTTTCCAATGTGTTTAAATACCTGCTGATTAATAAGCAAAAGGACCTGGTATCGCTAAAGGAAGAAGTAGAATTCATGGAAGATTATTATTTCCTGTTGCGTGTCCGTTTCGATGAAGGCATCCGGATTGAAAATGCGATCAATGCTTCCCATCTGGACGAGATGACCGTGCCCTGTACATTGCAGGTATTAGTGGAGAATGCCATCAAGCATAACTTTTTTTCTGAGAAAGAACCATTGGTCATTTCCATTGCTTTGAATAACTACTTCATTACCGTTTCTAATCCGGTAAGACCCAAACAACGAAAACAATGTTCAACGAAGGTCGGACTAAACAACCTGAAATCGAGGTACAGAATGATCCTGAATAAAGAAGTGCTGGTGCAGGAAACAGCGCAGCAGTTCCTGGTAAAAGTGCCGCGTCTGAAACGGGCCTGATTCATTTAATCTACATCACCATTCCATTTTTTGTCAAGGCGCTGCAGTGCAAAGTTTGTTTTGCTGTTTGTGCTATGAAGTGGACTGACCACTCTCTTTATTTTTTTCATATTGAGGCTTTCAAGTTGACATACATCAGAAGCCTGAAGGGCTTCAATATAAATAGCCGCCGGTGAAACCGGTGGAAAACAGTTACCGGTTTTCAGGCAACCCTGAAGGGGTTGAACTTCACACAACACACACGCCATCAGTTCAACCCCTTCAGGGTTGAGGGACCATTGCACTTGTTTTCTCCGGGTTGGCACCCGGAGCTATTCATATTCAACCCTTTCAGGGTTGGGAGAAAGCGTTATTATTTTCATCCACGGGTTATACCCGTGGCTATTCAAAATTGAAGCCCTTCACGCTTCAGCGAACAGAGAAATAACGAGGCTTTTATACCATTTGCAGTACACTCTTTCTTGCCTTAGTGGCCGTTTGCTATCGGTACTTATTTGCACTCAGGCTGAGTTGCTTTTACTTACGTTCACCTCTCTTTATTTAAACTGCCATTGATCTGTTATAACAACTGTCTGCTATCGGAAAGTCCAACTCATCACTCATTTTATTCATCGCTGACTGTCAAACTGAACGGCATTATAGGTGCCGGTTTCTGCTCCTTTCATTTACCATTCATCCGGTTGGGTTTTCTTCTTTACACTTCATTAACAGCACTAGTACGAAATGTATCGTATAACTCGAGCCCCCTGATTCGATGTTCAGGACCTGAATTTATTGATTCATTCCATCGGCTGTTTCTAAGGGCACAACTCCCTCATTTTCAGTGTTACCATTGGTGTTGAATTTCCTTTTTTTTCCTTCCGGGCCGTTCTAATTTTTCACTATGAATCCTTCACCAACTAAATTTTAATTTATGAAAAAGATCTTCTTTGCGATTGCCCTGATCAGCCTTTCAACTTTCGTTCAAGCAGCCCCTCCTGTTACCGAAAAAGTATTGAAAATATTTCAGGCCATTTTCCCTGATGTGCAAAATGCCAAGTGGTACGAAAACGAAAATCATTACGAAGTTTATTTCGATAAAGATGATATGAAGTGCCGCATCCGTTATGATTTTGACGGAAAGGTCATGAGTACGATCCGTTACTACAGCGAAAAGTCGTTGCCTCCGTTCCTGCGTCTGAAAGTTTCGCAAAAGCATCCCGGAAAGAAGATCTTTGGTGTAACCGAATTAAATACCGACAGCGAACTAACCTATAATATTGTACTGGAAGACGACAAGAACTGGTATCATGTAAGTGCAGATGCCATTGGCCAATTGGCAACCACTGAAAAATTTAAAAAAGCAGCCAACTAATTGCTTGTCCTAAAATTGTTTAAAAGCAGCGTGAATCCGCTGCTTTTTTATTGTCCATCCCTGATCCGGTTTTCGTTTTTAATGCATTGGTAAAGAAAAATTATGACTGGGCCTGATCACTATATTTTATTGCTATAACAGTTTAAATTTTATTGTCCGTTGGCGAAGCTGACTGCTCTTCATTCATTGACCACAACTAATTGACAACCGTATGAAAAAAGCGCTGTTACTGTTTATTGTCTTTTCTTGTTCTGTGCTCCTCTTTTCCTGTAAACGAAGCGATGTTTTTGGCGGTATTGAACCGAATACCAACCGTGTGCTGGCAGAGTTTACCCATGCTGCAACAGGCACGCTGGTGGCGCTTGATTTTTCGGCCGGCACAATGGAGGTCGACCTGACAGAACTCCGGTTAAGCACCCGCACCATCACCGATCACCGCACAAGGGTAAAGGTGATTGCCAACCCCATTGTCGTGTCGGATTACAATGCAGCCAATGGCACTTCCTATGTTGCTGCAGGCGCTGCTGCTTTTTCACTGACAAACGAATATGTATTGGGTCCCGAAGAGCGGAAGGTGATGGTGAAAGCTTCGTTGCGTCCATCGGCTTTTTTAGATCAATCTTATGCAATTGGGCTTTCCATTGCCGAGATGAGCGATGGTGATATCAGTCCCATTGCCAAACACGTAATTGTCTTTGTTTCCATTAAAAATGAGTATGATGGTATTTATCAGTTAAAGGGATATTCTGAAGTTCCCGGTTCAACCTTCACCGGCCATTTCTCACTGCCCTGCAGTGAGGAGCTGGAAGTGGCTACCTCGGGTGGCAATTCGGTTTACCTGTCTCCGTCTCAGCCGGCTTACAGCAGTGGCGGTTTTACCTACATCGCTAATGTGCTGCCTGACATTGCACTGGATAAAACCACCAACAAGGTTACGGCGGTAACAGCCCGTGCCGGCGGCCTTGGATTGATCTTTCCATACGATCCAGCGTATAATAGTCGCTATGATCCTGCAACAAAAACGATGTATGTAAAATATGGCGTGGAGCCGGTTGGATCAGGAAGGTTTATCATCGATACACTCCTATTCTGTAAGCCACGGTAGACAATCTATTTGTAGAGAAGCGGAATTAAAACATTGAACGAAGTTTCTGTTTTCCGGATGATTAGGTCCTTGCCTAAAATCAGCCGGCAGCGGTCCCTCAAATTTGCCAGGCCGATCTTGCTGCTGGGCGATTCATAGTTCTTTGCAGAAAGGTTGTTTTGCACGGAAACAAAATCACTTTCGCAGTGCACAGTAATCAGAAGCGGCTTCATTTCGCTGAATGCATTGTGCTTGATGGCATTTTCAATTAATATCTGGATGGAAATCGGCAACATAAAAATGTTATCCGTCTCGGTGAAACCGGAAAAAAAAATCTGTACCTCGTTTGAATGACGGATCTCCTGCAGATACGCATAGTCCTTCGCAAAACCCAGTTCATCAGCCACCGATACAAGGTTTTTATTGCTGTTGAAAATAATGTACCGGTGCACGTTTGCCAGCCTGGTGGAAAACAGCTTGGCTTTTTCCTGGTTTTCGTCAATCAGGAAGACAAGCGTATTGAAGGAATTAAAAATAAAGTGAGGGTCGATCTGCTGCTTTAATACTTCCAGCTCTGTTACCTGTTGTTGTTTGATGGACTGCCCGATGCGTTTTTCTTTTTCGAGGTTCAGG
>DASVSM010000754.1:0-3322 GCA_036388115.1 Flavisolibacter sp. | reverse complement strand
TAACGAATTGGTAATAAAACAATGGAAACGAAGCCGGTCATTTTAGATGCCTCCTTCGGTGACTTAGTGGAGAGGATCTTCTGCATGTCGTAGTTGGGCGCCGGTCCTGCCAAGGAAGCAAATACCCCTTTAAAGAGCATCATCATAAAGAAAATGCCAAACAGGCTATAGCCGTCATCGGCAATCTTTTTATTTGCATCCTCCACAATGCCCGACCAGCTCATGTTCAGGTTCCAGCCAAAGAACGGATCATTCCATCCTTGCGGGAGGTTCATTGTTTTGCCATCGAGATGAATCATCGCAATCACGGCAATAGAGATACATCCTACCGTCATGATCGCATACTTGATGAAATCCCCCAGCACAATGCTGTGCATGCCACCGAGGATGGAATAGAACATGGCAAACAGTGTAAACACAATGCCATAAAAATGCGCCACATAACCCGGGCCAATATCAAAGGGAACATAAGGCTGCACCAAATCCCAGGGAACAAAAATTTCAATAAATTTTCCGAGGCCTACAAAGCCATAGGCCAAGAAGCCGAGACAACCAATGAGTGCGAAGGCCACCACCACATTGTGTGAACCCTTTACTCCTTTACCACTTAATCCAAAACGTGTGGCCAGCCATTCGGCACCCGTGTTTGCATTTGACCGGCGCAACCATTTGGCTAGAAACATCATGTTGAATACCTGGTTGAACACTGGCCAAAGCCAGGGGATCCAGATGCTTTTCAACCCATACACAAAGCAGAGTGAAACCATCCACATGGTTCCACTGATGTCGAACATGTCTGATGCATCGCTTAAGCCCAGCATATACCAGGGTAGCTTCTTTCCACCCAGCAAATAACTTTCTTTGTTTTCCCTTGCTTTCTTCCGCAGGAACCAGCCCAGCATCACCATGGTGGCGAGATAGGTGATGATGATGGCAATATCGATGACTTGTAACTTCATTAGGTAAAATGATTTTCCTCTTTATTTTATTTGATACATGTTCGGCATCTTATCGGCAAACATGAGGTAACTGTTGTTCTTGAAGCTGATGAAATCGGCTTCTGCAGCGTGTCCTTTGTAGGGTGTATAAAAGTTTCCTGTTGTATTAGCCCATACAAGGGTGTAAGCCAGTTGCAGTTTCTGGTTGGTGAGCACCTTCAGCAGGTTTTCGGTATACCAGTTTGACTTGGCAAGTTTGCTGGTGCTTCCTGTTTCCGTCATAGCTGCCACTTTATTTTTTGCGATCCCGTAATCAGAAACAATTTTGTATTTGTTGGATGCTGTTACCGGTGAAGTATTGTCCGCCAGATCACCATAGTTATCTGAACCAACTACGTCCACGTACTCATCACCGGGATATCTTTCGAGATATTGTGAGAGTGAATTGAAATTTTTATCCGGCGACCATGCATACAGGAAGTTGTGAACACCTAAGCTGTCTCTCAAATAGGTAACTGTAAACTGAAAAAGCGTTTTGTACTGCTCCGGTGTGCAGTGCGTGGCGCCCCACCAAAACCACCCACCATCAAATTCGTGAAACGGACGAAAGATAACCGGCACCGCTTTGCCATCTGCTCCAATCAATGACTTTGCAAAAGCAGCCACTTCCTTCAGCGAATTTTTATACACATTGTTATGCGATCCTCCGGGAATAATTTTGCTGACCGCTTCCACCGGTGAATCGGCCCAGTAAAAACTACCCTGCGAAACTGGGTTATTATAATGCCAGGCATAGGTATTAACGCCCCCGCGATTGTACGCATCAATCGTCAATTCTTTTGCAATTTGCGCTTCATAAGTAAACCAGTTTCCGTCTACAAAATTGGCAATGTGAATAAAGTCATGACCATACACGGCAGGATAAGCACCGGTGACCTCTTTTACATCCGATTTATCGCGGGCTACTGTGGGCAAATGCTGCTCATTGGCCCATTGCGTGCTTGCATTGGTCACGCCTCTTTTCGTTGCGTCCTGGTGGCCGAAAAGAATATTTGTTTTTGAAACTTTTTTAAGATTATAAAACAAAGCGGCTGTTTGTTCGGTAGCAGCTTTGTCTGCCAGCCAGCCTTTCACTGTTGCCAGTGAGGGGATCGTGTCAGGCGTTGGTGTTGGCGTTGTTCCTCCGCCTCCTCCAGCTCCACCGGTTGTATCACCGCCGGCGCTTTTACTGCAACCGGCAATAGCCAGCGAGAAAAGCACACCAATAAATACGTTCTTCTGCTTCACCCACTTGCTGATCATGTCTTGCTTCTGCTTCATTTGATTGGTTTAACTGGTTATTTATACAGGGCTGCTTTTGCTGCTTCTTTTTCGAAAAGGGTTTTGTCCAACTGGTAGAACTTAATAAAATCAGGGGCAGATGCATGTCCTTTATACGGCGCATAATAGTGCATGTTACCATTCGGCTGAAGGCCATGGTTGCGCCAGAGCAGGACGTAAGAGATCTTGTGACTGCCAATGGCTTTCCATAAGGTATTCGTCCACCAGCTTGCATAGGGAACTTTTTCATGGCCGGTTTCTGCAAGGGCAGGGATCTTGGCTTTTTCTTTCGCCACTTCTTCAATGATGCTTAAGCGCCGGTCAACACTTTCAGCAAAGCGGTTATCTCTTTCCGGGTTGCCCGACTGATAAGCATCAAAACTGACCATGTCCACCACATCATCTCCCGGATAATACTCGAGGAACTCTTCTTTCGAATTAAAGTCACCGGCTGTATTATAAACGTATATCAGGTGATGTACGTCTTTTTCATTCTTGAGATAATCGGCTGTAAAGCGCCACAATAATTTGTATTCGGCGGGAGTAGTAGCGTGTTTGCCCCACCAGAACCAGTTGCCCGTCAGCTCATGGTAAGGACGGAATAAAACAGGAATAGCTTCGCCATTAGTTCCCTTTAACGAATGCAGAAAAGCAGCTAACCTGTCAAGCCATACCTTGTAAAGCTCATGGCGGGTTCCACCCGGAAGAATCGTTGCGACAGCACCTTTCGATGCATCCCAGGCGGATTCACCGGTTAGCGGATTATCGTTGTGCCAACTAATAGTGGTCACTCCGCCTCGTGCATACGACTCCTTAATAAACTGGCGCATCTTGTCAAAAGGAACACTATCCAAATTGTAGGGAAGACCGTGTTCCAGATTTCCAAGTTCCCAGCCATAAACGGCGGGATAATCACCGGCTACTTCCTTTATATCACTTCTGCCCTTTTCATACCGCCAGTTTACGCCATAAGCCAGCGCATCCTGGTGGCCGAACATGATGCCTTTGTTCAAAAGCTTTTTCAGGTTGTTGTATAGATTGACCGTTTGTTTAGTGGCGGCTTT
>DASVSM010000753.1:0-6562 GCA_036388115.1 Flavisolibacter sp. | reverse complement strand
TTTTCTTTTATCCACCAACACATTGTTGACGCCTATACCGCCCAGACAGCAACTGCCAGCACCAAACAAATCAGCCTTGCATTTTCTTTGATCGGACTTTACCTGGCCGTTGAAAAGAATTACTCAGGCAGGCACATACAGCAAGTTCACCAACAGTTAGCAAAAAATAAAACGATGATCCCCCAACTTAACCTGCCTGCAAACAGAGGAAGCATCACCATTGCGGATGTTCTGGCGGTACCGCCGGGAAAGCAACGGGATGAAATGATCCAACAATGGTGCAAGTCGGTTTGGCAATCCTACCAGGAAGCCAGGGAAACAATTGTCCTGTACTTTAACCAGGCGATTGAAGGAGCAAAAACCCTATGAGGGATACTCCAGAACAAATTCAAAAATTAATTACAGAGCCTGCACCTTTTGCAGTAAGGCAACAAGAAAATAAAAGTAGCAAATAAGTGAATTTACGCAGCCATGCCTTCGCAATGTGTCAGCATTGAATTTAAGAAATGAGCCTTAGTACCTTATGCCAAACCTCCATCAAGGCAGGAAAGGGTTCATTGCCAAATGGTATAGAATCCTCATTGTTTCTCTCGGTTCGCTGAAGCCTGAAGGGCTTCAATCTGAGTAGCTGCTGGTGAAACCAGTGGACACGACGCAACGGAATTTCATACAACCCTGAAAGGGGTTAACTGCATGCAAGGACACCATCAGTTCAACCCGTTCAGGGTTGATAGGCCATGTTTCATTCTTCATTCCCTGAGTTGCACCCAGGGCTATTCAAAATTGAAGCCCTTCTGGCTTCTGATGTATGTCAACTCGAAGGCAGTTCCGTATAGCGTTTTTAGTTATTGTACATGGATTGCAAGAGCAGCCAGCCGGCAATAAGCAGTATAGGAGATGCAGACTGCATAGCGCCGACTCAATACAGTACTGCTTTTCTTATAAAGACCTGGCTTAAACACAGAATCCAATCCATTTATCTTTAACCGGCTACAGCTCAGGAGCCGGTTAAAAGGGAATAAAAAGACTGCTAACTCAGTAGTTTGTTACAACGGAACATCAGCTAACCCACTCCCCTGCCAGCATCACTTTTTCGATAAGATTGTTTCCAAATGCATACGGCAAAAAGGATAAGGAAGAAACCGGTTTTGTAATCACCAGGTTTGCTTTTTTACCCACTGCAATACTGCCCACTTCAGCCGAAAGGCCCATTGCGTAGGCGCCATTGATCGTCGCTGCGTTGATGGCCTCTTCCGGCAACATACGCATCTGAATACAACTCAGTGCCACTACAAAATTCATGTTGCCCGATGGTGAAGAGCCGGGATTATAATCGGAAGCCAGGGCAACAAGGCACCCGGCGTCAATCAGCTTACGGGCAGGCTGGTAATTCATCCGCAAAAAGAAAGCGGCTGTTGGCAGCAATGTGCAGGCTGTACCTTTTGCCTGTGCCAGCATTTGAATTTCTTGTTCCGTTACCGTTTCCAAATGATCAAGCGATAACGCATTTACCCGGAGGCCCGTTTCAATTCCGCCAATGCTGTTCAACTGGTTGACATGCAGCTTTGGCTGTAAGCCGAATTCTTTTGCCACCAGGCAAAGCCGTTCTGTTTCCCCCGGAGAGAAAAAGCCTTTTTCGCAAAACACATCAATGTAATCGGCAAGTCCTTCGTGTGCTATTTGCGGAAGTATTCTTTTAATGAGTAACGCAATGTAGCCTTCGTGGTTTTCTTTGTATTCAGCAGGAAATGCATGAGCGCCGAGAAAGGTAGCTTTCACCAAGATCTTTGACGCATTTTTTAGCCGCCGGATAACACGCAGCATTTTCAATTCACCTTCTTCCGTTAAGCCATAACCACTTTTTATTTCAATGGCCCCTGTCCCAAGCGCAATCACTTCCTGCAATCGTTTATAGGATCGATGGAAAAGTTCATCTTCGGGTGTTTCGTTGAGCTTGCGGGCAGAGTTCAGTATGCCGCCGCCTTTTGCTGCAATGTCGGCGTAGCTTAATCCCTTCAGTTTATCAACAAACTCGTCTTCCCTGCTGCCGGCAAACACCAGATGGGTATGACTGTCGCACCACGAAGGCAGGACAAATCTTCCGGTTGCATCATAATGGTCAGAAAAATCCGTGGTTGCATGGGACAATTCTTCCATCCTGCCAAAAGAAGCAATCTGTTCCCCTTCTATAATAACAAAAGCATTGGCAATGGAGGGAAGATGCGATAACGCGGCGCCATGCAATGGCTGGCTGCTATCATGTACGCCAACCAATTGCTTTATGTTGGAAACGAGTGTGGCCATAAGTAGCTAAGCTAAGGCAGAAACGATTGTTCCTGAAACAGCTTATGCCTGCGGCATGCCTTCAAGGGTTGTTTTCATTAACCGTCTTAAAAAGGGAAACACATCTTTTTGAGTAAGGATGGTGTATGCCGCCGCCGTGTTTCCTCTTCCGATCTTGATGGTGAACCCTTCGCCGGAAAGTGAGCGGAACATATCTTCATCGGTGGTATCATCGCCAATGCATAAAACAAAATCCGGGTTCAGGGTCCGGAGCATGCTCATGGCAGTGGTGCCTTTGTCCACACCAATCATGCGCACTTCCAAAACCTTATTGCCATCTATCACCTGCAGCGGCGTATTGCCGGTCAGTTGCAGCAGGCTATTGCGCAACTCCCGTGATCGGCTGAAACCAAGGTCGGGATGTGTGTTGCGGTAGTGCCAGGCCAGTGTGCTCTTTTTTTCTTCGATGAACGAACCCGCGCAACGGTTCGCAAACAACTGCATCATCGGTCGTATTTTATCTTTCCATTCGCTTGCCATGGAGGCCTGTTCTTTCCACTCCTCTCCTTTCATTTTAACGGCAGCACCATGTTCGGCCACCAGGCTCACCGGCAATTTTCCCAGCCACTGTTCCAGGGTTTGTGCATCCCGCCCGCTGATGATTACCACCTCGTTTTTTTCATCGGCACTAAGCTGTGTCAGCAATTCCATTAACTCGTCTGTAGGTGATGACATGGACGGAATCTTTTGCAGCGGCGACAGCGTTCCATCATAGTCTAAAAGAATACAACGCTTTTGCGCCTTCTCAAATTCCGCTGCAATCTTTCGCGTATTTTCTTCCCGCAATAAATTTATTTTCATTCCGTCCTGTTCTTCTTTTGCTTCTTTAAGGCAGCCCAGAAAATCATTGATCCACTTAAACACATTGTAATCGGAAATCCTGCGCTGCATGTAGGAAAGTCTTGAACGTTGTTCAATCAAATGCATGGTCAGTGCTGTTTCAATGGCATCGGCAACTTCCTCCACATCGGTGGGGTTTACCATCACGGCCTCGCTCAGCTCACTGGCAGCGCCGGTCAGTTCGCTCAGTATCAAAACGCCTTTGTCTATGCAGGACGCGATGTACTCTTTCGCAACGAGGTTCATACCGTCACGCAGGGGTGTAATCAGGGCCGCATCGGCCACCTGGTACAAAGCACATAACTCTTCAAACGCAAGATGATTGTAACGGTAAATCACAGGCTGCCAATGAAGACTGGAATGTTTTCCGTTGATCGTACTTACTTTTTCTTCAATGCGGCTTTTGCGTTTCATGTAAGCCGGAATCACATCGCGGGAAGGAATGATGTTGAGAATAAATACCACCTTTTCATTCCATTCGGGATACTGGTTCAGAAACTCTTCATACCCGTCGAGACGATACTCCAGGCCTTTTGTATAATCAAGCCTGTCAACAGAGAAGATGATCTTTTGATTAAAGAACTTTTCTTCCAGGCTGGTTGCCACGCTAACCACCGTTTCGTCGGTAATGGCTTCCCTGAACTTTTGATAGTCGATGCCGATGGGAAACAAATCGGTTTTAATGATCCGCTCTTTGTATAAGATGTTCGTGAACTGGCTTTCTACTTTCAGGATCATTTTGCACGACTGAACAAAATGCTGCGCATAATCATGCGTATGAAATCCAACGAGGTCGGCACCTAAAACACCCTGCAATAATGCCCGTTTCCATTTGGTAGGGATCAACCGGAAAATTTCGTACGACGGAAAGGGAATGTGCAGGAAAAAACCAATCGTTGCTTCGGCAAGTTTTTCCCTGATCATCTGCGGCAGCAACATCAGTTGATAATCATGTACCCAGATCACATCGCCAGGCTGATAGATCGCTAAAATCTTTTGCGCAAAAAGCTGATTAATGTCGCGATAAGCTTCGAAGTATTCTTTTTTATAATCGGCTATGGAAGGGAAATAGTGGAAAAGTGGCCACACGGTAGAATTGGAGAACCCATTGTAATAAGCTTCATACGTTTCATTGTCAGGAAAAACAGGTTCGATTTTAAATTCCGCTGGCAGGTTGCTTTGTTCCACTGCGGCCTGCCAGTCCTCTGCAGCAGCATCCATACTTCCCACCCATAGTTTCTCTGTGAATCCTTCCGACTGCATATCCGGCCGTTCAAAATAACTTTTGATGGCAGATACAAGACCACCGGAACTCTGCCTTATAGACACTTCATCTCCGTTCTTTTCAATAGAAAAAGGCAAGCGGTTCGATATGATGATTAGTCTGCTCATTGGAAGGGGATTGCAGGGCATTTATCCAAAAATTAGACCAGCGGAGGATGGTTTGGGGTTTGGTGTTAGGTGTTTGGAGTTGTTTGATGCAGTGCTTACTCTTTTCTCGTTTGATCTGTGCGAATATTTTTGGACCAGAGGCTAGTGCTGCTATTAAACTTTCGTTGCGTCGCACAGCGTGTACGCTTTGTAATTCTATTGGGCACGAAAACCAGCTTACATAAAAAAGCCGCAAGCACCATGCTTGCGGCTGTAATAAAAAAGGATAAGATCAATAGGGAAGTATGGCGGACAACAAGTTCCCGGCAGGGCCTGTCCATGTAAGCTTGTAATAATAATTGCCGCTTCCCGGACAAGTTGCAGGATTGCCACTGGCATTCAGTCCAAACGTTGCTGTTGCTGTAGCAAATCCCTGGTGTTTGATTTGGCCGGCGGTTAAACGTCCGCTGCAGTCCTGGCGGAAAACCAACGGCTGCGTAATGGATGTTGTGAACGGATGCGCAAAGCGGTTGATGCCCCACTCCGCCGCATTGGTGATAGCCCCGTTGGTACCAATACCGTGAATCGTCATTACAATTCCGTTATTGAAACTGAACACCCTCTTTCTGGCCACATTCCAGGTGCGTTGTGTGTTATCATCAAATGTAATGGACATGTTGTTGCTGACCACCGTATGCGTAATCTCCTGAAGGTTGGAAAGATTTAGTAACAGGCCACCGCTAACATTGGTGAAGACCTGGCTGCCATTGAATGTAATGCTTTTGTTATCACTCAAACGTTTCACTTTGAAGTTTTGCATTGTTGCCGTTACGGCAGCACCCGCGTTTTTCCATCTTGTACCGGCAGGGGTCGAAATAACAATGGTGCCTGTGCGAAAATGCGTTCCAAAGCAATCAGCGCCATTATAGGTTAGCGTGATTTTCCAGGTATTATTTGCTGTATCAACGGCTGTAGAAACATTACAAACATTGGTAGTGTTTTGCCCGTTTTGTATCCGGCCACTAAAGGTTGGTGTGCTTTCTAACGCGAAGTTTATTTCGGTGGTAAGATCATCCAGGTTAGTGGAAATACGGTTCTGGTCTTCAGCGTGTGCCTGCACTTCCGGTGCCGGGTCTGGCTCCTGGACTGGGGTGTTATCTTTTTTACAGGCAGTAAAGGTTGTTGCAAATGCCAGCGCTATCACCGGCCACGAACGAAGGTTCATTTTCATAAGGAATTTTTTGTTTGCATGCCATAAACAATGGCAAGACAAATGGGTTAACGGATCTTACATTTTTGTTTGGCTACAATATTAGTTTCTATTGTTTAAGATTGCAAGCCATGAAAAGCCGGGTGTTGTCTCCATCGAAGCTGAATTGTTTGAGTTGAATGTTCCATGTTGTTCCAGCTACTGTCACGCTGTCCGAACGATAGAAACTTTAAACTTTCAACCTTAAACATTCAACAAGGAGAACCGGAAAGGTTATTTCAACTGATCATCCATAAACAGGTTGTTCTTTATCGCTGTTTCTTTCGCCACTTCATACCCGGCGTCGGCATGGCGGATAACACCCAGGCCCGGATCGTTGCGCAACACTCTTTTCAGCCGCTCGTCCGCGTCGGCCGTGCCATCCGCAACAATCACCATTCCCGCATGAATGCTATACCCCATGCCTACCCCACCGCCATGGTGCAAACTCACCCAGCTTGCGCCGCCCGCCGTATTTACAAGAGCATTTAATATGGGCCAGTCGGCTATCGCATCACTCCCATCCAGCATACTTTCTGTTTCGCGGTTTGGCGAAGCAACGGAACCGGTATCCAGATGATCTCTTCCAATCACAATCGGGGCTTTTACTTTTCCGGTTCTCACCAGTTCGTTAAACGCTAACCCGGCTTTCTCCCGTTCGCCCTGGCCCAGCCAACAGATACGTGCCGGCAAACCCTGGAACGCAATTTTTTCTTTTGCCAGAACCAACCAGCGCTGCAACGATTGGTTTTCCGGAAA
>DASVSM010000752.1:0-3497 GCA_036388115.1 Flavisolibacter sp. | reverse complement strand
TTACGAACGCCGAAGCGCTCACCTGCTTTTCCGCGTATATAAGCCGAGCCTGAAGTTGCCCCGTAAAAGGCAACATTACCGATTATGATATTGTCTTCGGGCACAAAAGTGGCTTGTTTAGAAGGGTAGGCAATTAGTTTTGCACCGGATAAACCTTTTCCAAAGTGGTCGTTGGCGTCACCTTCCAGCTCAAGCGTTACACCGTTGGTGTTGAAGGCGGCAAAACTCTGTCCCGCAGTTCCCGTAAACTTGAAGTGTATGGTATCATCGGGCAAGCCTTTAGACTTGTACAACTTGGAAATTTCGTTTGAAAGCATTGTTCCAACGGTCCTGTCGGTATTAATAATCTTATAACTTCCGTAAACTTTCTGCCCGTACTGTAAGGCTGGCTGCGCTGCTTCTACCAATTTCCAATCGAGCACATCTGCCATGCCATGATCCTGCTCCTCTTGCTTATACAACCCGGTATCGTCGCCGCCTGGTTGTTTATATAATATCTTCGACAAGTCCAGCTTGCCATATTTCCAGTGATTAACGTCCTGCTTTGCTTCAAGGCAGTCTACCTGCCCAACCATTTCGTTGATTGTTCTAAAGCCCAGTTCAGCCATTATTTCCCTTAATTCTTCCGTAATAAATTTGAAGAAGTTGATGACGTGTTCGGCTTCGCCGGTAAAACGTTTTCTTAATTCAGGATCTTGCGTAGCCACACCAACGGGACAGGTATTTAGATGACATTTGCGCATCATAATACAACCTTCCACTATTAACGCTGCAGTGGCCACTCCCCACTCCTCAGCACCCAAAAGAGTAGCAATTGCCACATCTCTGCCTGTTTTAAGCTGACCGTCAGTTTGTACAACTACCCTGCTTCTTAATTTATTTTTTACAAGAGTTTGGTGCGTTTCTGCCAGCCCTAATTCCCAGGGCAAACCTGCGTGACGGATAGAGGTTACAGGCGAAGCCCCGGTTCCGCCATCATGCCCGGCAATTAATACAGCGTCGGCCTTTGCTTTAACCACGCCTGCGGCTATGGTACCTACGCCGGCTTTTGAAACAAGTTTTACACTTATTCTTGCGGCTCTGTTTGCATTTTTTAAATCGAAGATCAATTGTGCAAGGTCTTCAATAGAATAAATATCGTGGTGCGGGGGCGGAGATATTAATCCAACACCTGGCGTAGCATGGCGCACCCTTCCAATCCATTCGTCCACTTTATGTCCAGGCAACTGCCCACCCTCGCCGGGCTTGGCACCCTGTGCCATCTTTATCTGCAGTTCTTCAGCCATAGTAAGGTAGTAACTGGTAACTCCAAATCTGGCAGAGGCGACTTGTTTAATCGCCGATTTTAAGGAGTCTCCATTCGGTCTTGATTCGTACCTCATTTCATCCTCGCCACCTTCGCCGGTATTACTTCTGCCTCCTAACTTGTTCATTGCAATGGCTAAAGTAGAATGGGCTTCATGAGAGATAGAGCCGAAACTCATTGCTCCGGTAGCAAACCTTTTCCATATATTTTCAGCAGGCTCTACTTCATTAATTGATATTGAAGGACGGTTAGGCTTAAATTGAAATAAACTTCTTAATGTGCAGGCCTTCTCGCTTTGGTCGTTAACATGCTTTGAGTACTTTTTGAAAGTACTGTAATCATTCATTTTGGTTGAGTACTGCAACAGGTGAATAGTTTGCGGATTGAACAGATGAAACTCTCCGTTTTTCCGCCACTCATATACGCCGCCTTGTGCCAGTCTTTCGAAGGGAACTTGTTTTTTTATGAAAGCTACGTGGTGCTTGGCTAAAGTTTCCTGTGCAAGTTCATCCAGTCCAATTCCTTCTATCCGTGACGTTGCACCTGTAAAATAAATATCGACTACTGATTTATTTATACCGATGATTTCAAAAATTTGCGCTCCCTGGTAGGACTGCAGGGTTGAAATACCCATTTTTGAGAACACCTTCAGCAACCCGTCGTTGACGGCTTTTATGTAGTTTTTATATAATTGCTTTTCCTCCAGGTCGGTTTGTATTTTACCTGTCTGCTTTAAATCGTGAATGGTAGAAATGGCGAGATAGGGATTGATGGCTGTGGCACCAAAGCCGATAAGGCAGGCATAATGATGTACTTCCCAAATATCACCAGCTTCCACTATAATACCCACTTGCCCCCTACAGCCTTTTCTGATTAAAAAGTGGTGAACTGTTGACATGGCTAACAACGACGGGATGGGAGCATGACCTGAGTCGATCGCGCGATCGGACAGCACCAACACTTTATATCCATCCTGCACTGCATCCAAGGCGTAGCGGCAGAGTCGATCTAAGCCTTTCTGCATTGTCCCGGGGTTTCCATTTGCCCGGAAATACGTCTGCAACGTTTTTGCCTGAAACATACCAGTATCAATGCTGCGGATTTTTTCCAACTGATGGTTCGTAAGTATGGGCTGATCTAACGCTACGCTGTGGCACGCAAGGGGATCTTCAATAAGAAAATTACCGTTACTGCCGGCAAAGGTAGCCAGCGACATTACTAATTTTTCACGGATAGGGTCAATTGGCGGGTTAGTTACCTGCGCGAACAGTTGTTTAAAATAGTTACTTAAATGTTGAGGACGTTCGCTTAAAACCGCCAGCGGCGCATCAGTACCCATAGATCCGATTGGCTCTTTTCCATCTAATGCCATAGGTGTAATAACCGTGTCTACATCCTCTGCCGTATAGCCAAAGCTTCTCTGGTATTTAAAAATTTGATCGTGTTCAAGGTTGGTGAATAACACCCTTGGCTCAGGTAATTCCTCAAGACGGATTTTATATTTATTCAGCCATTCCCCGTAAGGCTTCTGGCTGCAGATTGTTCTTTTCAATTCGTCGTCGCTGATAATTCTTCCGTTTTCAAGGTCAACAACAAACATTTTGCCTGGCTGAAGCCTTCCTTTTTCTTTTACATTGGCAGGATCAACTGGTAAAACCCCGGTCTCGGAAGCAAGGATGACCCGGTCATCATTTGTTACCACATATCTTGAAGGACGCAACCCGTTTCTGTCAAGCGTTGCCCCAATCATTTTTCCGTCTGTAAAAGATATGGAAGCCGGTCCATCCCAGGGAGCCATAAAGCTTGCATGATATTCATAAAAAGCCTTTTTAACCGGATCCATTAATGTGTTACCGTCCCATGCTTCGGGTATCAGCATCATCATAACATGCGGAAGAGATCTACCCGTGAGGGTAAGCAACTCTATCATGTTATCAAGGCACGCAGAGTCAGACTGACCAGCGGTGATGACGGGCAACACCATATCCATTTCCTCGCGGGTAAAGTGTGGCGACGTGAAACCTTTTTCGCTGGTTTTAAGCCAGTTTAAATTTCCTTGCAGCGTATTAATTTCTCCGTTATGGGCGATGTACCGGAACGGTTGCGCCAACTTCCAGGATGGGAAAGTATTAGTAGCAAATCTTGAATGCACCAACGCAAATGCCGAAACTACTCTCCTATCGTTGAGATC
>DASVSM010000751.1:0-3087 GCA_036388115.1 Flavisolibacter sp. | reverse complement strand
TGGGTGTTATGTTCCCATACAATACCTTTTGCACCTTTGCCATGAAACTTCAGCAGCCTGTCCAGCGTTTCCATCATGTGCCTGTCCCGCACATTCCAGCTTTCGTTATCAAAGCTCATCATCGCCGTATAGTATTTTTCTGCATTCACGGCTATCAACGCATTTTGTTCCGTATTAAAACCAGCTTCCCTGTCGCCATCTAAAAACTGCGCTTTCTTCCTGATTTCTCTTAGTAAAGCAAGCACTTTGTCGCGGCATGAATGCTCGGTAAGCGAATACCGTGCATACATCTGCTCATCTTCCTTATAAGGCTCAAAACATTGAATGGCTTGCCTCACCGACTGTGCTGTTTGCGGGTCTTCTTTTTCCAGGTAATCCATCATGGCGTACATGCTGTCCCAAAGACTGTAAACATCCAATCCATAAAAGCCCACCTTCCCATCATGCAATAACGTTTGATTGTGTTCACGCATCCACTCGGCAAGGGCCGCTACTTCCCAGTTGGCCCACATCCAGGTAGGCCAGCGGTCAAAGTTTAAAAGCACATCTTTTACTACATCGCCTGCATCCTGGTATCCTTTTACAAAGCGGTTGATCTTGTAGCAATCGGGCCAGTCGCCTTCCACGGCAATAAAGTTGAAGCCTTTCTCCTCAATCAAACGCTTTGAAATTGCTGTTCGCCACGTATAATATTCATGCGTTCCATGCGACGCTTCGCCAAGCATAACAACGTTACGGTCGCCAATGTCTTCTATCAGTGCATCTAAGTCTGTTGTTGAGTTAAGCCGGTGCATACTAGGTTTTAAGAAATAGAATCAAGGATTGCACCAACCGTTATTGCCCTTAGTTTTGCGCCATGCTAAAAGTTGGTATTCTTGGTGGCGGACAATTAGGGCGGATGTTATTGCAGGCCGCCGCAAACTATCCGGTAGAAACCCATGTTCTGGAAGCGGATGATGATTGTCCTGCGGCGCACCTTTGCCGTTACTTTGTTAAAGGAAGCATCCGGGATTTTGACACGGTTTATAATTTTGGCAAAAGCCTCGACGCAATTACCATCGAAATCGAGAACGTGAATATAGATGCGCTGGAAAAACTGGAAAGCGAAGGGGTGAAAGTTTATCCCAGGCCGTCCGTTCTTCGCATTATCAAAAATAAAGCAGCTCAAAAAAAGTACTATACGGAATTCGGCATTCCAACCTCAGAATACGTGATCCTGAACAGCAAGAATGAGATCAGGTCACATGCGCATTTATTGCCCGCCGTACACAAATCGGCAGAAGGGGGCTACGATGGAAAAGGCGTGGAAATAATTGATACGATTCAGGATGCTGAAAAAGGTTTCGAAGGCGAATCGGTGCTGGAGCGAAAAGTAAAAATCAAAAAGGAGATTGCGCAGATTGTAGCGGTCGATAGCGCGGGAAAGACCGCTTTATACCCTCCCGTAGAAATGCTCTTTAACCGCGATTTCAACCTGCTGGACTACCAGCTTAGCCCTGCGGAATTACCGCAAAATGTTTTGTGGAAGTTAGAAGCCATCGCGTTGTCTGTTGTGCGCAATTTCCAATCGCCCGGTTTGTTTGCGGTGGAACTTTTTGTGAATGCAAACGACGAGGTGCTGGTGAATGAAACGGCTCCCCGCGTACACAATAGCGGCCATCATACAATTGAAGCACATTATAGTTCGCAGTTTGATATGCTGTGGCGGATTATGCTCGGGTATCCCCTGGGCAACACCAAACCAATTCTCTCTGCTGCCATGATCAATGTCATTGGAAGCGAGGGACACGCCGGTAAAGCCATTTATGAAGGCCTGGAGGAAGTATTAAAAATTGACAATGCCTTTGTTCATATTTACGGAAAGACGGATACAAAGCCCGGAAGAAAGATGGGGCATATCACCGTCATGAGTAATGAAAAGGCAGACCTTGTACACAAAGCCAATAAAATAAAATCGTTGATACGGGTTGTAAGCAAGCCTTGAATTGTAATAAGTTGATAACAACAGAGGGCTGCTTTTACCATTGATAAAGACGGCAATGCGTTTTTGTATTCATCTTTTTTGACAGAAGGTTAATTATGGTTAACAGGGGTTCGCTGTTAGAACATTAACAAAGCTTCGCTGGGCAATCCTTGTTATTTTTGCTGCTTAAACCATTACGCCAAGAATGATCTTACGTTCCGCCCGTTTAAGCCTGTTATTTATTAGTTCACTTGTTTTTGTTTCCTGTGGCGACTCTGATCGCAAGGCAGACGCACTACAGCAACAGAGAGGCGGATCGCAGCGTCCACCGGTCAGAGCAGAAGCCATCACTGTGTCTACCACTACCCTTCTGAACAATATTGAAATTCCGGGGACCATCGTAGCAAACGAAACAACTGAGATTCACCCCGAAGTTGCCGGCCTCATTACGCGTATATATTTCAGAGAAGGTAGTTATGTGAGCAAAGGCACCACGCTTTTCAAATTAAACGACGCCGATCTGCAGGCGCAACTTCGTAAGCTGCAAGTGCAGCAACGTATTGCCCGTCAAAATGAAAACCGTTCTTCTGAGTTATTAAAGATCGGCGGTATCAGCCGGCAGGATTATGATGCGGCGCAATTGCAGACAAGTAATACATCGGCGGATATTTCTATCATTCAAACGCAAATTGCAAAAACGGTTATCCGTGCGCCGTTCAGCGGAAAGATTGGCTTTCGGATGGTGAGTGTTGGCGCTTATGTAAGCCCTGCCACCATTATGACAACGCTTAGCCAGACCAGTAATTTAAAGATTGACTTTACCGTACCCGAAAAATATATTTCGCAAGTTAAGGCTGGGCAGTTTGTAAATTTTACGGTTGAAGGTGAAGATAAAAAGTACACAGGCCGTATCCTTGCCACTGAATCGAACATAGCAGAAAACACAAGAACGCTGCAGGTTCGTGCGGCGGTGCAAGGCGATGCTGCAGGATTAACGCCGGGGGGCTTTGCCAAAGTAACCCTGAACTTTGAACCCGATCCAAATGCAATCACTATCCCTACACAGGCAGTGATACCGCAGGCAAGGGGAAAGAAAGTTTACGTTTACCAAAACGGGGTGGCCA
>DASVSM010000750.1:0-4754 GCA_036388115.1 Flavisolibacter sp. | reverse complement strand
AGTTTACTGCTAGTTTATTATAAAGAACTGTAAGAAAAATAAATGCTCTCAGACCTAAGTCTCCCCTTTAGGGGGACAGGGGATTTATCTTCTTCCGCCACCAGGACCACGGCCACCACCTGTGCCGCCACCACCAGGTGTACGACGACGTGGACCGCCAGGACCACCTGCACCCGGACCACGACCAGGACCGCCAGCGCCGGGACCACGCCCTGCACCACCGCCTTGTGCGCCACGGGCTCCGCGACCACGGCCACCTTCAGCTTGTGCTTCGGCTTCCAAACGGGCTGCCCTCCTTTCGTTATCGGCGTCGTTTGCTGCATCATCCCCTTCATCATCTTTTGCCGCTAAGCGCTCTTGCAAGCCTTCCGCAATGGCAGCCGTGACGTAGTTGGTGATGATGGCAATTGACTTGGTAGCATCGTCGTTTGCAGGAATGGCAAAGTCAACTTTGTTCGGATCGCAGTTGGTATCCACCACGCCAAAGGTTGTGATGTTCAAACGTTTTGCTTCAGAAAGAGCAATGTGCTCATGGCCAATATCAACAATGAACAAAGCAGCCGGTACACGGCCCAGGTTGGCAATACCACCCAGTACTTTTTCCATTTTGTCTTTATCGCGGGTCAAGGTCAAACGCTCTTTCTTGGTGATTGAATCGAACGAACCATCGCCTAACATCTTATCAATGCTCTGCATTTTCTTCACGCTCTTACGAACGGTGTTGAAGTTGGTTAACATACCACCTAACCAACGCTCGGTAACGTAAGGCATTTGTACACGCTGGGCACATTCGGTAACGATATCTTTTGCCTGTTTTTTTGTACCGACAAACAGAATTTTTTTACCGCTGCGGGCAATTTGTTTCAGCGCAGCAGCAGTTTCCTGCAGGCCTTCCACTGTTTTATTCAGGTCAATGATGTGAATTCCTTTCTTCTCAGCGAAGATGAAAGGCAACATCTTTGGGTTCCACTTCTTTTTCAGGTGACCAAAGTGTACACCGGCCTCCAGAAGCTGCTGTTGTAGTGAAGTGTTTTGTTCCATTTTATTTTATTGAATACTGTTTATAATTTTTGTTTCTCAGAATCGTGTCTCGTCCCTCGTTTCTCGTTGACCGATACTCGTTCGGAATTTTAAATTTAAACGACCCTAACGAGCAACGATAAACGAGAAACCAGCGACAAGAAACGATTTGTATTAACGTTTAGAGAACTGGAAGCTTCTGCGGGCTTTCTTCTTACCGAACTTCTTACGTTCAACAGAACGTGGGTCACGCTTCAGTAAGCCGGCTGCTTTTAAGGCAGGACGGAAGTCAGGATTGATCTCAACCAGCACACGGGCAATACCCAGCATGGCAGCTTCAGCCTGCCCTTTTACACCACCGCCACCAGCGTTGATCTTGATATCAAACTTATCAGTTGCTTCTACGGTTCTTAGCGGACGGTCAACCTGATTTTGGAGGTACACCAGTGAAAAATATTTTTTGTAGTCTTTATCGTTTACAATGATGTTGCCGGAACCTTTTGAAATAAAGATCCTTGTAACAGCTTCTTTACGGCGACCAACACTATTTTTTTGCTTTTCCATTATTAAAATTTCAAGATTTGAAAATTCAAGATTTGAAAATTAGCTTCAATCTTGGATCTTGGCTTTTGGATTTAGAATTTTAATTCTTTTGGCTGTTGTGCGATGTGCGGATGCTGGTCTCCGGCATACACGAATAATTTTTTGTACATCTGGCGGCCCAAACGGTTTTTCGGCAGCATGCCTTTTACCGCTCTTTCTACCAGTACTTCCGGACGACGCTTCTGAAGGTCTTTTGCAATTTCTTCTTTGCGGCCACCTGGATAACCAGTGTAGTGGTCGTACACTTTTTCATCCATTTTGTTACCGGTCAGTTTTACTTTTTCTGCGTTGATCACAATAATGAAATCGCCAGTGTCAACGTGAGGGGTGTAGTATGCTTTGTTCTTTCCGCGTAAGATAGCGGCGATACGAGCACACATACGTCCCACGGTTTGATTGGTACCATCGACAACGTGCCAAGCCCGTTGTACAGTAGCCGCATTCGCATGCTTTGTTGTAAAATGTAATTTGCTCATGATAATTTGATTTGTGTTACGGCCATCCCCGTAACCTTGTTTTTAATGAGGCGCAAAAGTAGGGTTCAATGCCTATTCGAGCCAAAGAATTGAATGATTATTTTTACATGGACTTTTATAACCCGTTGAAAAACAATAAAATTTTTGTCCGGTTTTGGAAAAGGTTAACGAAAACGAGGGGAGACAGGAGTCAGAATTCAGGAATTAGTGCTGCGTTACGTGCAAGGGTTTTTCCAGCTTGCCCTGGTAGATAACTGTGTTATCATTGGTTGAATACGAGTTGGGGCTTCGGGCCTGTGACTCACTTATACTTCTTAAGCGCTATTCAGCCAGTCGAATCAAACAGAACGTATATTGCCATTTCATCCAGAATTTGAACCTACTTATGTCTGAACCAATACTTAACCTCGGCCGCACCACGTTTGGCAATCCGGCCAATAGCGGGAATGTTTTGTCTGAAAAGGAAGCATTAGAGCTTTTAAATTCCTGGGTGGAAAACGAACGTCTTCGCCTGCACATGAAACAGGTAGGCGGCATTATGAAAGCCTGGGCTTTGGAAAAAGAGGGCCTCACCAAAGAAGAAGCCTACAAATGGTGGCTCGCCGGGTTGCTGCACGATGCCGACTGGGAAAAATATCCGAACGATCACTGCAGGATTATTATTGAAGAACTGGAGCGACGAAACATCGACCCTTCCGTTATTCGCTGCATTGCGTCGCATGGACCGAAATATTTTGGCGTGGAGCCGCAAAGCGCTATGGATAAAATGATTTATGTGTTTGATGAACTGTCCGGCTTTATTCATGCAGCCGCCCTCATTCGCCCCACCCGTTATGAAGGCATGGATGTAAAAAGCATTCAAAAGAAATTAAAAACGGCATCCTTTGCGGCACAGGTTAGCCGCGATGATATACAAGACGCCATCTCCCGCATCTCCGCCTCGCTGGATGAAATCATTGATTTTACCATCCGTCACCAAAAAGAGATAGCATGACCTATTCTGTGTTTTACAAAAAAAGCCACCCGTTACCGAGTGGCCTTTTTATCTGGCTGATAAAAATTAAGTGCTCCTTTTCATTCCATAAAATTGCCCCTGTGGCATTTTAAATATGCGTCCCCGCTGAAAGGTTGTAAACTTTTTATAAGCTTCAGCATTGGTTCTTGTCCATTGATCAAAAGCTGCCAAATTTTCAATGGGACCAAACAACCATTGATTATATGCTTCAAACATGCCGGTGCGAATGAGCTGCTGTTGATAGTCAAACAAGCGGAAAGGAAATTTTTCTGCATAGTTTTTATACCAGTCCAGGATAAACCTGGTGCGCACCATGGTTAATGTTTCTACAGTCAGGCCTCTGCCCGTAACGGAAGATTGCTTTTGATAAGTATCATAAACCGCCTGGGCAAACGGGCTGGTGTTTTTTGATTCTTCTCCATTTGCCAGGAACAACTTCTCTTTGTAAGCTTTCAGCAATTGCTCTTTAATCTCTCTCGCTCTTTCGGTGAGGTACTCCATGTTCACGAAGATCTCACCATAGACTAGCGACCACACCTTATCTTTTGTAAAGAAATAATAAGTAGCTGCATGATAATAATTACCGGCATAAGATGGATCTGCCTGGATGCCTCTCTCCCACTCCGCAATAGCGCCTTCATCATTTTTGCTCCACAGGAGCTCTCCGTATTCGCTGTATAAAGCCCCACTGGAAGGATACTTTTTAATGGCTTTTTTGTACATTTTATCCGCTTCTTTTACTTCCTCCAAAGCCCTGAAAACAGTGCCTGCAATCTGGTACGAAGCAACATCAATATCATCCTTCTCTATCAGCTTTTTTGCATACGTTCTTGCCTGTGCAAAATCTTTTTTATAGAAATAAGCAAGGGCGATATCCTGTGTCAACTGCTCGTTCTCCGGGTCTGTTTGCAGTGCCTTGTTTAAAACAAGAATGGCATTGTCATGATCGCCGGTCTTCATAAAAGCATAGGCAGTTTCATGGGCGTTTTGCGAAAAAGAACTGACAGAAGCAAAAAGCGCAATCGTGAAAAGAAGATTTTTCATACGTCAAAATAAAAGATAAAGAGCTGTCATTAAGGAACAGCTCTGTGGAAATAACAAATTGTTTAGCCTGAGAATAAACCTATAAGGTCTTTGTGAAACCCTATTTTTTTTAACCTCTGGCCAGACCTTATAGGTTTTTGAGAGGCTATTATATCAAATGCGTTAGCAAACCATCTCTCAATTTCGGCTCAAACCAGGTGCTCTTGGGCGGCATCACAGCCCCACTATCGGCTATATCAAAAAGCTGTTGAATGCTTACCGGATGCAAACTGAATGCCACCTTTGCATCACCATCATTTACCCGTTTTTCCAATTCTGCCAGGCCTCTTATACCACCAACAAAATCTACCCGCTTATCTGTTCTCGGGTCGCTAATACCAAGCAGTTTGTCCAAGATATTTTCCTGCAGAATGGTAACGTCCAATATGCCGATCGGATCATTTTTAAATGTTCCTTCTTTTGCCGTCAGGCTGTACCATCCCCCATTCAGGTACATTCCAAATTGGTGCAAGCCTTCAGGACGAACAGCCTCACCAACTTTTGTTACGTCAAATTCTTCCCTTAGCTTCTGCAAAAAGGCTTCTTCACTTAACCCG
>DASVSM010000749.1:0-7186 GCA_036388115.1 Flavisolibacter sp. | reverse complement strand
TAAGTTTGGTCTGAAATCAGACATTTTTCTTTCTCCGAATTTGTCGACCTTATAAACAGAGAGCTTTTAAACAAACTTAACACACAGCGTTGCGCTTGCTGAAAAATACGGCCTGTCAGCAAGACAATGGATGAAATAAATCTTCACGGAAGATATCACGGAGCGCTGGTTGCCACCGAGCAATCCAACTTTTCTGCCATGCCGCATTTTCAGTTACATAATCTCCTCTTTCCCATCCGCATAATCACACAAATAATCATACGCCTCAGTTAACTTTCCTTCCTTTACAATCGTTGCCCGTTTGATAATATCGGACTCTCCTTTCAGCAAATCAGGCAAAACATATTTGATCAACTGCTCACCAAAATACTTAGAAGCATCTCTCGGCAGCTCATTCGGCAGGTTACCCACTGCCATCACATCTACGCCGGTTGTCAGATAAGGGGCGGTTTTCTTAAACGTAGTCTTATCAATTCCATACACAGGCTCCTCAATGGTTTGGTCACCGACATTGATAGGTATCGAGCCATTGGCATCATCTGTAATATCAGCAATGGTTTTAATCCGGAAGCCAGTTGCCTGTATTGCTTCTTTGTTAAACAGCCGCGGCACGTCCTTATCCCAGAAAACGCCGTTCATTAAAACATCCGTATGCGACACATAATTCTGAAACAGTGATTCGTACTCCTGCGGGTTCTCATGAAAATGTTCCCGGTTATAGGGTTTCCCGTTTTTGTGTACATACAAATCGGCCCCCTTTAGCTGCACGTACACCGGGTACGAAAACTCCCTGGCAACATAGTCATCTTTCTCCACCTCAATCACGCCTATCAGGTTCATGATCTCAAGGATGCCGTGTGCTACCCTTCCGGAACCCGTCACAGCGATTTTTATATTAGGCAGTTTCAAACCGAAATACGTATGAATAAGTGTTTTAAAATCTTTTTGCAGGTAAACCCTTTGCAGTTGAAATTCACCCGTTCGTGTGCCGTAGGCCATAATGCCATTGTGAGCACCTACAATGCCGGCAAAAAAACCAAAACCGATGATCCGCTGTCCATCGTCGTGCCGCAGGCATTCGTAGTCAATCAGTGTGCAGCGCTGTGCAACAATTGTCTGCAACAGCTTTTGATTATGGGCCTGCTTTTTACAGGTATGCGAAAAGAACAAGTATTTTTTTTGCGGTATTACCTCGGAAGGGGGCACTTCTTTAATCCCAAACAGGATGTCACATTCGTCCAGCGAATCGGCTAATTCAATGCCGGCTACAGCATACTCGCGGTCGCTAAAACACCGGGGTTCAGAACGCTGCACAACAATTTTGCATTCCGGGTATTTCTCCTGGACCCATTTGCATTGCATCGGCGTTAGGGCCACCCGGTTATCGGCGGGTATTTTTCCTTCCTTAATAATTCCAATTTTTATCATTTCCAACGGTTACATGTTAGGGGTCTTGCGGTTACAAATTTGGAGGCAAATTCTGAGGTTGACAAACCTCATCGCCAAACAAGGTTTTTAAATTAAATTTGAATATAACGAGTCATCCCATGAGGAAGCTGCTTTTTACTACCGCTGTCGTGCTAAGCCTGTTTTTGCTTAGTAACTGTACCAGGACCAAATGCGACTGTGCACCACCTTTAGAAAAAGGTAACAAACTAAGTTATGGTGACTCCCTCCTCTATTTAAAAAACAACGATTATGCAGTGGCTCCTGTAACAAACAGAACAGGAACCTACAGTGCTTACCCGGATAACCTGACCATTGATAGACGAACCGGCGCTATAACCGTGACCGCCAAAGGCACCGATGGCGAAAGCCAGACCGGCATGTGGTATAAGATCAGTTTCCGCTCCGATGCCGGCGAAGCGGATTCAACATTTATCCTGCTTTCCGGCATTACTTACCTCGACAGGTTTTATCACCTCAGTCAAAACGATTCTATCATTTATCCCATTTATAACGGTGATCCATCAAAGCCCCTACCGCAGGGCAATTATGACCTGACAACCGACAACAAATTTGCTGTCAATGCCGCCAATGGACAGATCAATATCAATGAATGCAAACGCCGCGGCTTTTTTGGCGGCGCACAGGCAAACTCCAGTTGGAAGATGGCCACGGTGAAATATGCCGTAAATGATAAGAGTGGTGGCGCTGCCAATAAAGTCGACCTCGTAATTTACTACTACAAAACGCTCAGCGACGTTCCGCGGAATGTCAGCCTGGTTATGCAGGCACACCAGCAAATGACGCTGGGTATGCGTAACCTGCCCTCCATCCCCTCTACAACAGGGGCCGACGACAACAACCTTCCGAGCAATCTTTCACTGTCTAAACCCAGGCCTCCCTGCGTAATAATTGTCGGTAATTAAGCTTTCTTTGCCGTGTGAGGAAAACTGTTTTTCGAGCCTGCCTTTTGCTGTTGCCACTTACTGTCTTTCTTTGTCTTGCTATTCCGCAAAACGCCGGTGTAAGCTACCCGCAATTAGTAAAACAGTATAAAGCTGCCCAGCACTATTACAACAAGGCTACCGGTTTAAACAGCCTTGAAAATTATGGTCCGAAGGAAGAAGCACTGGAAAAGGAATGGAACGAAAAAGCACTAAAAGAATTTACGTCCCTATACCAGCAGACGCCTTCTGCCATCAGCAGTTATGATTCTCTCCGCTTTTATGTTTGTTTTAAAATAGGTGAGCTGCAACACTATTTCGAAAACTTCAGCGAAGCTGTTTTGTATTACCGCGAAGCCATTGCTGTGAAAGAAAAAAGCGGCCTTCCCGATTCGCTGTTGTTCAAACCATACCTGTACGCCGGCCTTATTTTTTATAACCAGAACAAATTTGACACGGCTGTGCAATTCTTTAAAAAGGCAGAAGCAGTGCAGGCAAAATATGGCAATGGCCTGGCAGAGGCGGAACGTCTTTACAACATTCTGGGCGTACTTTATTACGACAGGGGAAACTACAAACAGGCACAAAACTATTTCCAAAAAGCGCTGACACTGCTTCCTTCATCACATCCTTTTTACAATGACTTGTTCGTAAATTATAAAATCAACCTGGCGCAACTGCATTTGCGGCTGGAAGAGTATGAAAAGGCCAATGATATTTACCAGGAGCTTTTACCAAAAAAGATTAACCTGAACGAGATCAATCACAATATTGGAAGCCTGAACCTTTCATTGGGTGCCGCCGGCAAAGCGATACAGTATTTCAGAAAAGTGAATTATCAGAATAACAAAACAGTACGTCTTTACAATAGCATTGGTGAAGCCTTTTTTAACCTGAAGAACTATGACTCTGCCAATCATTATTACCAAAAAGCATTGGCAGCCTACGCGGCTCTCGGTCAAAACGGGGATAAAATAGGATATGGATTAGTTTTAAAAAATCTCGGTGACTTCCGGCTTCGCCAGGGAAAAAACAACGAAGCCCTGCCCTATTACCAGCAGGCCATTCACCTGTTCTATCCTTCCTTCGCCAACAACAGTATTTACATAAATCCGAAGGAGTTCTCCGGTGTTTTTTCGTACATCAATTTGTTTAATGTGTTAACCGCAAAAGCCGATGCCTGGCATGCTATCTACATCGCAACGCGGGACATAAAAGCGGCACAGGAAGAACTTAAGGCGTATCAATCGGCCTTTGAACTGATTGTTTATGTAGAACGTACTTATGATAGCGACGAGGCACGTCTTTTTCTTACCAGAATAAAACATGCAGTCTATAACAAACCAATTGATATAGCCTTTGAACTCTATACAAAGACAACGGACATTGCCTACCTGAACCAGCTTTATTATTTCGACCAGCTAAACAAAGCCACTGTGTTATCATTAAACCGGCAACTAAACAGTGGGCTGGAAGGAGGCTCTTTGCACCCGCAAAAAGAACAGCAGATCAAAGAAGAGATCACCCGCCTTTCTATTCGTGCCGCACAGGTGAACGACAGCATCCAGCTTGCCTCTTTGCATGTGCGCATCCGCGACCATGAAATTGAACTGAGCAAGCTACAGGAAAAACCTTCGCAAAAAGGAAAAGGCTCAATGCCTTCCCCTTCTGTGTTGCAGAAAGAATTATTGGATGATAAGACGATGCTGGTTTCCTATCACCTGGCCGATGATAAACTCACCGTTCTGACCATTACAAAAACAGCCATTGCCTGTTACCAGCAGGCGTTACCAGACCAGTTTTATAAGCACATTCAGGAGACAATCCTGCTGATGAAAAGTCCTTCGGACAGAATTGAAACCCCGCCATTGCCAGATTTATACCCGTTGTTTCTATCGCATGTACCTGTACAGCAACTCCGGCAGTTGATTATTATTCCGGACGATGTACTGGCCTATTTTCCCTTTGAAAGCCTTCGCAGCGAGGGGAAATACCTGATTGAACAGGTGGCCGTTCAATACCAGTTTTCAACGGCTTTGCTTGAAAAGAACACAACCGATTTCTCAAAAGCCAAAACACTTGCCTTTGCACCATTTGCACAACAGGGGCAAAATGATAGCCTGCCGCAGCTTCCGGCATCTGGACAGGAGATTGCAAAAACAATGGGTCAGCAGTTTTCAGGTGCAAATGCCACGAAAGAAAAGTTTCTGCAGAATAGTAATAAGTATAGTATCATCCACCTGGCTACTCATGCTGTGGCAAACAGTGGTATGGATGGATTGTCCTACATCGCTTTCACACCATCTGACAAAGCCAGTGACTATTTGCTGTTTACGCAGGAGATTTACAACCTCCGGTTGACAAAGCCGGGACTTGTTATTTTAAGTGCCTGCGAAACAGGAGCAGGACAGTTAGTGAAAGGCGAAGGTGTACTCAGTTTAAGCAGGGCTTTTTCCTACGCAGGCTGTCCTAACATTATCACATCGCTTTGGAAGGCCGACGATTTTTCAACTGCTTACCTAACCGCTCGTATTCATCAGTATTTGCAGGACGGTTATGCCGTTTCAATGGCTGTACAAAAAGCCAAAATAGATTACCTGAACGATCAAAGCATCAACCCCCGGTTAAAACAACCTTACTATTGGTCGCACCTTGTTTTTATTGGCAATTATCAACCCTCAGAATCGTTTGCGTGGGTATGGCTGGCCGTAGGTGCGGCTATCCTTAGTGTGGCTGTTTTCCTACTATTAAAAAGCCTGGCAAGGCAAGGCACCGTTTAAACAAGTAAAAAGATTCTGTATAAATCAGTCTTTACTCAGCTTCATTACATTTTCTATTAGATCGCTGCTCACCCGCGAATGATAAAGGTGCCCCGGATCATTGTTTATTTTTTGCAGAACCGGCAACGCATTATTGTATTGTTTTGTTTTCAGGTAACTGAGGGCAAGATAAAATTCGCCATCCGGCCGGAAGTCTCCCTCAAAAGAAGCAACCCGTTGAAAAAAGCTGATTGCCCGGTCCGGGCGAGCCGTATGCAAATAAGAAAGACCAATCAGCAAACTGTCTTTTGCATCTAGTTTTGTTGAACGTGTGGCATTAACGACAGCAGCATAATCCTTCTGCTGGTAATATTGCTCTACCTTGGAAAGAACCGTGTTATTTCCTCTTGAGGTAGAAACAGTAAAATCAACAAACGATTCGTTGTATAGTTTATCTGCCGACAGTTGTGAAGCGGAATATATCCGTACACCAATAAACAGGATTAGGATACTGGCTGCAACCGCCATTGCATACCGGATTGTCTTACGGAAAGGCAGCACTCTGCCAGCAGGCTGTTTTGGTTTAAGCTCACGCATCATTTTAGTATGAACAGCGGACACTTTTTGGGCAGTGCCCTGGTGCTTTATGGCCTGGATGGCCAGTTGAAGCCGGAGCAACTGCTCCTTAAGCCGGGCATCTTTCTGAAGCCGTTCTTCCAAAGACGCTCTTTCCTCTGTGGTCAACTCACCATCGAGGTAGCGAACCAACAAGTTTTCATCTTGCAATAAATCATCCATGTAGAAAATGTTTCAGTTGTTGATAAAGTGTTTTATTACCGGTAACGTGCTCTCCCAACTTTTTCAGACACTTGCTTTTTTTATTTCTGATCACCTGCTCGTTTTCATAGGGTAACTGGTCGGCTATTTCCTTCATGCTTTGGTTTTCGAAATAGAAGAGTAAGAGTATTTTTTTACAGTTCTCTCCCAGTGCTTCCAGGGTGTTCATCAGTTCGGCCCTTGTTTGCTGAAGCTCCATGGCCAGATCAACGGTCATCTCCCGTTGTTCATGTTGTTTTTCATATCGTTCCTCCCGTGCCGAAGCCCGGCCCCTGCGTTTTAACTCGTTTAACCAGATGTTTTTATTGAGTGAGAAAAGGAATGTCTTTATACTTGCTTCCCCCCTGAATTTCCCGGCCTGAACGAGGTTGATAAAGGCTACCATCACCTCCTGAAAAACATCTTCCGCATCCTGTTCGCTGCCGCTGTTGTTTACAATATAACGGCTTAAAAAATCAAAGTGTTCGCGGTACAGAAAACTAAGGGCTTCTTCCAGCCGGGCATTTCTCAAGCTGCTGAGGAGCTCGGCGTCTGTGAACATTTCATTTCCCGATACCTTCATTTGTACGTGTAAGGATGATTTTTGTAACCGCAACATAAAGATATTTTCGTGTAATCAACAGAGATCATAGAGCTGCTCGCCGTAATGAGACATACCCTTCCCGCCCTCACTGCCTGGTGATATCTGTAACGATTCTTTAGTATTGGTCTTTTTATTATAGCGTGAAAAGAAGGGAACTTCGCCACAAATTATCATCCTATGAAGGCGATAGCGAACTTCCTGACCATAGTCACAAAACTTGTCTTTCCAAAGAAAAGTTGCTGTAGATAACGGTCTTTCCAAAAAATATTTGCGGAGTGAGGGGACATTAATTGGAATGTTGTAACATTGCAGCCCTTAAAGTTCTTTACGTGATTGCCCGGGTGGCGGAATTGGTAGACGCAGCAGACTCAAAATCTGCCGTTCGCAAGGATGTGCTGGTTCGATTCCAGTCCCGGGCACTTTAAAAGCATTGTAACTATTTTGTTTACAATGCTTTTTAGTTTTTAGCCGGTCAATTTTTTGCCGCTTTTTTACGCTTCGGTTCGCTGTTGTTGACACATAAATACGATATGACACACCAGATTTTTAAGCAGCACAGGCATGACAATTTATGAAATGGAAGCGTGTCAAAAACTCTCTACAGTTGTTGTTCAAAA
>DASVSM010000748.1:0-3957 GCA_036388115.1 Flavisolibacter sp. | reverse complement strand
AGTGGGATGAGTGAAAAAACGATCGGGGAGTTTTTGAAAACAGTTTCCACCCCACTATATATTGCCACCAAGCTTGGACGAAGACACGATGCGCCGAACGGCTGGCATCAGAACTTCCGCTATGATTTCATGCGCCGGCAGGTAGAAGATTCTTTACGACACCTTGGCGTTGATAAATTGTTTTTAGAGCAACTGCATTGCATTCCAACAGAAGAATTAGAAAAAGGAGAAGTGTTCCATCATCTCCGGCAATTGCAAAACGAAGGATTGATTGAACATTGGGGTGTAAGTGTGGAAACGTCTGAAGAAGCGTTGCTTTGTTTAGAGCAGGAAGGACTGGCTTCGCTGCAAATTATCTTCAATTTATTTCGTCAACATGTGGCTGATGAGATATTTGCAAAAGCAGCGGAAAAAGGGGTAGCATTAATTGTAAGAGTTCCGTTAGCCAGCGGACTATTATCAGGTAAGTTTTCAAAACAAACAACGTTTGGGTCAACCGATCATCGTAACTACAATGCAAACGGTGAAGCCTTTAATACCGGTGAAACCTTTTCAGGAATTCAGTTTGAACAAGGTGTTGAATTTGCAGAAAGAATAAAAGGGCTGTTGCCCGATGAAAGAACGGCGCAGTGGGCTTTACGTTGGATATTGGATTTCCCTGAAGTAACAACGGTGATTCCCGGGGCTTCCAAACCATCGCAGGTGCAAAGCAATGTGGCGGCATCGTCACTGCCTTCGCTTTCAACTGATGCACATCAGCAGTTAAGAAAATTATATGACGAAGAGATCAGGCCTGCCATACGTGGTCACTATTGACTACCACAACGACATTTATTCCAGAGATAATTTTACCGCTAAACCTTTGTAGTGGATGGCGGTGAAATTGTTTTTACAATAAACGAATCTTTGCTTAACCACAAACGAAGTTTATAAAAAGCCGCAGTGATGGAGTTAGATCTGGCACACATGACCTCTTTGTTTCAAAATGCTACCGAAGGCTTGGTTATCACCAACAGCCAGGGGCTTATCATACTCATTAACCCTTCTGCCTGCCGTATGTTTCAATACGAAGAGGAGGAACTTATTGGTCAACCCATTGAGCTGCTGATTCCCGCTTCGTACCGGAAACAGCATGTGGAGTTGCGGGAGCAATTTTACAAGGATCCGAAGAACAGGGTAATGGGCCATGGCCGCGACCTGAATGGTGAACGAAAGGATGGAACACCCTTTCCTGTGGAGGTAAGCTTAAGCACCTACCTTCATAAGGCCCAGCGCTATGCCATTGCCTTTATTGTTGACATTACCCATCGAAAGGAAATAGAACAAAACATGCTGCGGCAACAGCAAGCATTGGAGACTGTTACAACGGACCTCAGGAAGCTGAACATCGAACTGGAAGCAAAAGTAGAAGAACGCACCACTGTCCTGAAAGAAGCGCTGGACCGACTGGAACATTCGCAGGCGGAATTAAGCGAGGCGCTTGATAAGGAACGCCAGTTAAATGAGATCAAAGGTCGCTTTGTTTCCATGGCTTCACATGAGTTTCGCACACCACTCAGCACGGTGCTTTCTTCGGCCTCATTGCTTTCAAAGTATACGGGCGTCGACGAACAGGACAAACGGCTCCGCCATATTGATAAAATAAAAGGCGCTGTAAAGCACCTTAATGATTTGCTCGAAGACTTTTTATCACTGGGCAAGTTGGAAGAAGGAAAGATCGGTGTGAGCCTGCAACCGTTTAATCTCGATGAGGTACTGCAGGATACTGTTGACGAAATGAAAGCACTTGCCAAAGAGGCGCAGTCGATCACCTGCCGGTCAAACACAGCCGACACCATTGTCAGCGATAAGAAGTTAGTAAAGTATATCCTGATCAACCTGCTTTCAAATGCCATCAAGTTTTCCGGCGAAGAGGCGCTGATCGTTGTCAGTAAAGAAGTAAAGGCCGGAACCGCCTCCATTACGGTACAAGACGAAGGCATTGGTATTTCGCCGGAAGACCAGGAGCATCTTTTCTCTTCTTTCTTTCGGGGCCGGAATGCACTGAACATCCAGGGCACAGGATTAGGCTTACACATTGTAAAGCGCTATGTAGACCTGCTGCATGGTAGCATTTCTGTTCAATCGGAACCGGGCAAAGGCACCGCTATTACGTTTATCATACCAGCACTACAACAGAAATGAAAAAAACAATTCTTGTTATTGATGATCATACCGACATACGGGAGAACACCGCGGAAATTTTAGAGCTGGCCGGCTACCGCACACTCACAGCCGAAAACGGCAGGAAGGGCGCAGAAATGGCCATCCGGGAAATCCCTTCCTTAATCGTCTGCGATATTATGATGCCTGAACTGGATGGCTATGGGGTTTTACACCTCGTGCGAATGAATCCCGGCACAAAACATATTCCATTTATTTTCTTAACGGCTAAAACAGAACGCAGTGATTTCAGAAAAGGTATGGAGATGGGCGCGGATGATTACATTACCAAACCCTTTGATGATGTGGAGCTGCTTAATGCTGTGGAAAGCCGCCTGAAAAAAGCGGCCGTTCTTGAACAGGCCTATGCTGCCACCGCCGGGGGGTTAAGTCAGTTTGTGAAAGACATTAAGGACGCTGGCCAGTTGCAAAAACTGGCAGAGCAATACCCGGTAGAAGTTTACGGCAAAAAAGAAGTGGTTTACACCGAAGGCAAAAAACCGCGCCATCTTTTTTACCTGTTGAAAGGCAAAGTAAAAGCAATTAAAACCCATGAAGACGGCAAAGAATACATTACAGACCTGTATAGTGAAGGTGATTTTTTAGGATACGCTGCATTGATTGAAGACACCGTTTATACCGATACGGCGAAAGTGCTGCAAGAAGCGGAGATCATGCAAATTGGTAGAGAAGATTTTTTGCAGATGATGCACAGCGACATAACCATTGCTTCCAAGTTCATTCACATCATGACAAAGAATGTAAAGGAAAAAGAAGAGCGCTTACTTAGTCTTGCTTACAGTTCCTTACGCAAACGGGTGGCAACCGCCCTGCTCCATATTGTTTCGAAATTCAACCTGGAAGAACAGAAAGCACCTATCGAAATTTCAAGGGAAGAACTGGCGCAATACGTTGGTACTGCTACGGAATCGCTCATCCGGACGATCAGTGATTTCAAAGCCGAAAAACTGGTGGAAACAAAAGCCGGCAAAATAACGGTCATCAATGCGGACAGGCTTAAAAAGCTACTGAACTAATCAAATAGCAATGGCCGCTGTTTCTGCAGCGGCCATTGTAGTATGGCAAGCAAACGGAGATCGTTACAGTACGTTTTGAAAGACGCAGGCAACAAGGATAGAAAGGTCAATCAGCACACTTAATACAAATACCGGGATGGTAACCCTGGTTGGCTGCGCAGCCAGGTTTGATACAAGTGCCATACCCATAGCGATAATGGCAAGCACCACCAAGGCAAGATTACCGGCTCCAATTAAAAAAACACTCATGACTGTCATCGGCGTCAGGATGCAGCCATGTGCTGCCAGGATAATTCCTAACCACAACAGGCGGTTGTTCTCCTGGGTCCTTGTCCAGCTAATAAACCGGGTTAAAAATGAAGGCGCAGATGTATGATAATTGGCGGGGATGTTGTGAAGTTTTATGGTTGTCATTTTCTTTCGGTTTTGTTACACAAATGTCATCCCTGCAAGCAGGCTTATTTATGATTTATGCAAACCCGAAACATGATTTTTGTCATGTTTGAATGAGAAGGGAGAACTGCGATTTTATAAGGTGGAATGGCCCTGTGCCAGCAGCTTCCTTTCCATTTTCAAGTAGAGTTTATCTCAAAAACGGTTTTGGTTAGGTACGGGCTTTGTGTTTGTGTTTGGAAAGTATTGTTATGAGAGGTGGTGTATGGCTCAGTGATGGAGAGTGGGCAGTGGTGACTGATTTGTTGCCGAAGCAAAAGCGGCG
>DASVSM010000747.1:0-2451 GCA_036388115.1 Flavisolibacter sp. | reverse complement strand
AATCAGGTAATATTTTAAGGATGGAATGGCTGTGTAAGCAATGTATTTATCAACGGTATCGGTAATGTGTGTGGATGGCGAGATGACCTCTACGATTAACTCAGGTTCATACTGTATATATTGATTTTGTTCTGTAGCAGTTTCTTTTGTAACAAATACGTCTGGATAAAAATATTTCGTACGGTCATGATTTGAAACTTTTATGTCATGGCTAAAGACCTTGAATCCTTTCGAAAAAAGCTGGTTCATTAAAAAAATATAAATGAATCCGGCAATTTGGTTATTAATTAATTTTTCTCCCGGCATTTCAATTAATTGTCCGTTGATAAATTCATGGCGCTTTTCCGATTTCAATTCCAACTGAATGTACTCTTCCACCGTTAGCGGAGATGAAGATGTTCTTTTCTGGTTCACGTTTCTCATATCCTTAAAATTACACTTTTAGCCTGCAATGGAAAGTAAAACTTCGCTGTCCCTGAAGAAAAAAAGACCCAACCATCTGAATGATTGGGTCTTTAAAAGTATTATTGAAAAGCAAGGGTCTGTGCATAGTCACTTCCCTCTTGGGAACGGACAAGGCCACTACCAGATCCTGATGCGCTTTTCCGGTGCAACAAACAACTTATCTCCAGACTGCACATTAAATGCCGTGTACCATTCGTCCATGTTCACCACGGCACCATTTGCACGGTACATGCCGGGTGAATGAGAATCCGTTAAGATTAATTGCGCCTGTGTTTCGGGTACTGCGTTGTTGCGCCAGATCTGTGCCCAGCTCAGGAAGAAACGCTGTGCCGGCGTAAAGCCATCTATTTTCTTCCCTTCCTTAAACTGGGCCGTTTTAGTAAGGGCTTCAAAGGCAATGCTGAGGCCACCTATGTCGGCAATATTCTCACCCAAAGTCAACCGGCCGTTTACATGCAAAGTATCCAGCACCGTGTAAGCATTATACTGGTTTACAACCATGTTCGCTTTCTCTTTAAACTTTGCCTCATCTTCCTTCGTCCACCAGTTTTCAAGGTTACCGCTGGCTGCGTACTGGGCGCCATTGTCATCAAAGCCATGCGTCATCTCATGACCGATAACGGCACCGATACCGCCATAAATTACGGCATCATCCGCACCAAAATCAAAGAAAGGAAACTGTAAAATGCCGGCGGGGAAAGCGATCTCGTTATTGACCGGGCTGTAATAGGCATTAATGGTTGGCGGTGTCATACCCCATTCAGTTCTGTCAACTGGTTTGCCAATACGGTTCACCATGTAGTTATAACTCCAGGTAGAAGTGCTGCGCAGATTCGTCAAAAAATCATCACCGGTTATCGTCACTCCTTCGTAGCTTTTCCATTTGTCGGGAAAGGCAATTTTTTTGGTGAAGGCATTCAGCTTCTGCAATGCTCTTTGCTTGGTGGTTTCACTCATCCAATCGAGGCGTTTGATCCTGTCAGCAAACGTCTGCTGCAGGTTGTCTACCATTTGCTGCATACGGGTCTTGGCTTCGCCTTTAAAATACTTCTGTACATACAACTGGCCTAAAAGATCGCCAAGTGAATTATCAATTAAACCACTGATACGCTGCCAGCGTGGGGTTTGTTCTCTTTGTCCTGTCAAGGCCTGTGTCAGGCGAAAGTTTTCATTCACAAAAGCACTGCTCAGGTAAGGCGCAGCACTGCGCAGAACGTTCCAGCGCAGGTAGGTTTTCCAATCCTGCAGCGGTAGCGCCGTCAACAGAATATCAGCTGTCCGGAGGAATGAAGGATTGCTTACCAGAACAGTATCTATACCCTGCACTTTCATTTGCTGCAACAGGCTTTTCCAGTCCAGCCCGGGTGTTTGTGCAGAAAGGTCTTTGATAGCAAACTTGTTATAAGTCTTGTAAGGATCACGCATTTCCACACGGCTCATTTGTGCTTTGGCCAATGCCGTTTCAATACGCATAATGGCATCGGCACTATAAGCAGCAGTCGCCGTGTTTTCACCAATAAGGGAGAACATTTTCTCCAGGTGACTCCGGTAAGCGGTGCGGATAGCCGTGCTTCTTGCATCGTTTTTTAAATAATAATCCCGGTCAGGTAGCGTGGTGCCGCCCTGGCTGATTTGCGGGATGTACTGACTAACATTTTTCCGGTCTTGTCCCACAAACATTCCGAACAGGGGAGAAGCGATCCCTTTGGTACGTAGTGCAGCTACTTCGGCCAAGACCTGTTGCTTGTCGTTTACTGCTGCAAGACGATCCAGCTCCGGTTTAACGGGTTGAAAGCCCCTGGTTTCAATGGCAGCGCTGTCCATGCCGCTGCTGTAAAAATCACCGATCATTTGCTGCAGGCGGCCTTTGCTTTTGTTCCTGGCTGCATCTTCCAGGAGGGTTTGCAGGCGCTGGCTGCTTTCTTCGCGAAGCACATCAAAACTTCCCCAGCGTGTTTTAGACGCCGGCACCGGGTTTTTCTTTAA
>DASVSM010000746.1:0-5189 GCA_036388115.1 Flavisolibacter sp. | reverse complement strand
ATTGCTTTAGCCTTTGTGATATCCGGCTTACGCTGTTTAGGATCGTCGGCAGGCAGCGGCCTGTAGGTGATCTTCACCGTGTGGCCCGTTAATTCCAAAATTTCTTCGGCAAACTCTTTCAGTGAGATTTCATCCGGGTTACCAATGTTCACTGGAGATGCATAGTCGCTTAAAAGCAAACGGTAAATTCCTTCTACTAAATCATCCACGTAACAGAAAGAACGGGTTTGTGAGCCATCGCCAAATACCGTCAGGTCTTCGCCGCGCAAGGCCTGCCCGATGAAGGCGGGTAATGCTCTTCCGTCGTTGAGCCGCATACGCGGGCCATAGGTGTTAAAGATGCGGATGATCCTTGTATCCACTTTATGATACGTATGATAAGCCATGGTGATAGACTCCATGTAGCGTTTGGCTTCGTCGTACACACCACGCGGACCTACCGGATTTACGTTGCCCCAGTATTCTTCTGTTTGCGGATGCACCAATGGATCGCCGTAAACTTCACTGGTAGAAGCTACCAGTATTCTTGCACCTTTTGCCTTTGCCAATCCCAAGCAATTATGTGTTCCCATGGCACCCACTTTCAGGGTTTGAATAGGAATTTTTAAATAGTCGATGGGACTTGCCGGCGAAGCAAAATGCAGGATATAATCAAGCTTACCCGGGATGTGAATGAACTTCGTGACGTCGTGATTATAGAACGAAAATTCTTTCAGCGGAAAAAGATGCTCGATGTTACGAAGGTCACCGGTGATCAGGTTGTCCATCGCAATTACTTCGTATCCTTCCTTTATAAAACGGTCACATAGATGGGAGCCCAAAAAGCCGGCTCCACCTGTGATTAAGATTCTTTTTTTCATGATTGTTATTAGTTCACTTGTTTACTAGTTCGTCAGTTCACATGTTAAGCTTACTCCTGGTACAGACAGTTTAGTTTGTTAGGTCAACTTGTGAACAAGTAAACAAGTGAACTAACGAACGAGTCAATTCTCTACACAAGTTTCGGTTGGTTCACTAAAGGGCGGCCAATGCTTTCGTAGTGAAACCCTTTCTTTTCCATCTGCTCCACTTCAAAGAGGTTACGGCCATCAAAGATCACCGTGTCTTTCATGGCAGAAAGAATTTTATCGAAATCAGGTGTTCTGAACTCATTCCATTCTGTTGCTATGATCAGCGCATCTGCGCCTTCCAATGCATCATATTGTGTTTCAGCATAAGCGATCTTTTCTCCAACCACACCTTTTACATTGATCATTGCTTCCGGATCAAACGCAGAAACAGTGGCACCGCTTTCCAGCAAGGCATTGATGATCTCTAATGCCGGTGCCTCGCGAATATCATCGGTATTTGGTTTGAAGGCCAACCCCCAGACGGCAAAGTGCTTGCCGGCCAGGTCATTGTTGTAGTAGCGTTTGATCTTGTTTACCAGGTGAACTTTTTGTTTCTCGTTTACATCTGTTACCGCATTCAGTATCTGGAAGTCGTACGCCACTTCATTTGAAGAATATACCAATGCTTTTACATCTTTCGGGAAACAGCTACCGCCATAACCGATACCGGGAAATAGAAAACGTTTACCAATACGGTCATCGCTACCAATGCCACGGCGCACCATGTCAACATCAGCTCCCAGGCGTTCGCACAACTGGGCAATCTCGTTCATGAAGGAAATTTTTGTTGCCAGGAATGCATTGGCTGCATACTTGGTCAACTCCGCAGAACGCTCATCCATGAAGATGATCGGGTTACCCTGGCGAACATAAGGTCCGTATAATTCGGTCAATAATTTTTGTGCTCTTTCAGAAGTGGTACCAATAACGATGCGGTCAGGCTTCATGAAGTCTTCCACCGCAACGCCTTCGCGCAAAAACTCGGGGTTTGAAACCACGTCAAACTCACCGTCGAAGTTCCTGGCAACAGCTGCCTGCACTTTTTCGGCGGTGCCAACAGGCACAGTGCTTTTATCGATGATCACTTTATAATCGGTCATAATTCTGCCAAGGTGGTCGGCCACGCCCAAAACGTATTTCAGGTCGGCAGAGCCATCTTCTCCGGGAGGAGTTGGCAGGGCCAGAAAAATGATCTCCGCATGCTCAACCCCTTCTTCCAAGGAAGTAGTAAAGCTGAGACGCTCTTCTTTCAGGTTGCGTTCAAATAATTTCTCAAGGCCTGGCTCATAGATCGGCATTACACCATTGCGGAGCTTTTCCACTTTGCGCTGATCAATATCCACGCAGCATACATGATTCCCGGTTTCGGCTAAACAAGTTCCGGTTACAAGACCTACATAACCTGTTCCAACAACTGTAATTTTCATTTAGTTAGTTTTATTGATTGGCGAATTCTAAAACATTTTTTGTGATGAATTGCAGTTGCTCTTCATCCAGTTCGGTATGCATAGGAAGAGATATTACCCGTTCAGTTAGCCAATCCGTTGTCGTTAGATGTAAAGCAGAAGTATGGTAGTTTTCAAACATCTTTTGCCTGTGGGCCGGTACGGGATAATATATCATGGATGGTATATTACGGGCCGCAAGATAGTCATGTAAAGCGTTCCTGTCAAGCCCCTCCAAAATTAAAGTGTACTGGTGGTAGACATGCCGGCTATAAGCAGCACGGTACGGAACCGTGATTTTCGGGTGGTTTTCAAAGGCCTTGTCATAATAATCTGCTACCGATCGGCGTGCATTGATGTATTCGTCCAAATGGCCGAGTTTGATTTCTAAAACGGCAGCCTGAATGGTATCCAAGCGACTATTACAGCCTACCATATCGTGGTAATAGCGGGCCGTTTGGCCATGATTGGCAATCATTCTCAGCTTGTCTGCCAGCGCATCATTATTAGTCATCATGGCACCACCATCGCCAAAACCGCCTAAATTTTTGCTGGGGAAGAACGAGGTCGTTCCGATAGTTCCGATACTGCCTGTTTTCTTTGAAGTGGCGTCAGAGAATGTATAATCGCAGCCAATGGCCTGCGCATTATCCTCAATGACTGCCAGGTTATGTGCATTAGCGATCTTCATGATCTCTTCCATATTGGCCGCCTGGCCATAAAGATGAACCGGAACAATGGCTTTGGTTTTTGGCGTAATGGCTTTTTCAATAGCTGCGGGATCAACACAAAAAGTTTTTGGGTCAACTTCTACAAAGACCGGTGTTAAGCGAAGAAGAGCCATCACCTCTGTCGTGGCGATGTAAGTAAAGGAAGGCGTGATCACCTCATCACCGGGCTGAAGGTCTAATGCCATCATGGCTATTTGTAAGGCATCTGTGCCATTGGCACAGGGAATAACATGTTTGACGCCATTGTATTTGGCAAGTGCTTCTGTGAACGTTTTCACCTGCGGACCATTGATAAACGCACTGCTTTGGAGAACACCTAAAACTGCCGTATCAATTTCAGTCTTAATTTTTTGATACTGCTGCTTCAGATCAACCATTTGAAGAGGACGCATGGAACGAGAAATTTTCAGATTTGTGATTTGAAATTAAGCCAGTCCGAAGTTTCCGTTCAGCAACAAATTCTTAATTTCTGTAAAGTGGGCAAAAATAGGGAAATATCGTTTGAGGCATGGAGATTAGATTTGCCGCTTAAACAACCTTTTTGCTTCTTCTTTACAACATATTTATCCGGCTATATTTCCTTGGAATTCGTCTTGCATCGCTCTGGAATAAAAAAGCTGCTCAATGGATTAAAGGCAGGGAGAATCTTTTTGACGATGTATCATCAAAGGTGGCAAAAGCGGATAAGATCATCTGGGTGCACTGTTCTTCTGCGGGTGAGTTTGAGCAGGGTAAACCGGTGATAGAAGCGCTGAAAGCCCGCTACTCTACTCATAAAATAGTGGTCAGTTTTTTCTCACCGTCAGGATATGCTGTGGCAACAAATTATGCTGTGGCAGATGTGATCACTTATCTGCCACTGGACACCAAAAAAAATGCAAGGGCGTTTATCAACTTGATAAAACCCGAGCTGGCCATCTTTGTTAAATACGAGTTTTGGTATCATCACCTTGCTACGGCCTCATTTCACCATATACCTGTATTACTGATCAGTGCCACCTTTCGGAAAGAGCAGGTTTTTTTTAAAGGCTATGGTACATTTTTCAGGCAGATACTTTTCCTGTTCCGACACATTTTTGTACAGGATAAAGCTTCACTCGATTTACTCAAGGAAAACGCCGTAGCACAGGCAAGCATAAGCGGCGATACGCGATTTGACAGGGTAAAAAAAATTGCGGACAACTTTGCTGAAATTAAATTCATAAAAGACTTTGCCGGCGACAAAAAACTTGTTGTGGCTGGTAGTACTTGGGCTGATGATGAGCAACTTTTAGCAGAATATGCGCAGAAAAACCCTGACATAAAATTTATTATTGCGCCACATGAAATCAATGCAGCCAACCTGGCGAACGTTTCTCACCGCTTTCCCAACGTTTATCGTTACTCGTGGCTGGAAAAAGAAGAGCAGTTTTTCCCGTTGCCAAACACGGACGGGCCGAAATGGATGGCCGTGCCGGAGCAGCAGGCAGAACATCTAAATCAACAGATCGCACAGGTTCAGGTATTAATTATCGACTCAGTAGGCTTGCTTTCGCGGCTTTACCAATATGCCACTATTACCTATGTCGGGGGAGGCTTCACAAAAGACGGCATTCACAACACCCTAGAAGCAGCCGTGTGGGGGAAGCCCGTGATCTTTGGACCAAACTATAAAAAATACCGCGAAGCAAAAGAGCTGATAGCAGCCGGTGGTGGTTTTAGTGTGCCAAATGCAGATGAATTAAAAAAGCTTGCAGATGAATTGTTCTCAAATGAACAATACCTGCAAGCGGTGGGTGACAAAGCAAAAAAATATATTCAGGATAATACGGGCGCCACGCAAAAAATCCTCCAGGAAATTCAGGCGAAACGTCTTCTAACCAACTGATAAAAATGTTTTACTGTTTCATTTTTATCGTCCCAGCCTAATTTATGTTTCAGTTCACGGGCAATCCAATACTCTGCCTCCGGAAAAATAGTAAAGTTGTTGATGGTTTTGATGCTGCGCTCATACATGGCGTCATCTCCACGGAACAACTCTCTTACAAATACAAAACGGTCATTGATCCCGACTCCTTTACGCAAGTCTTTAATGGGCGTCTCTTTCAGCAGATGTGCCAACTCGGTTCTTTCTTCCTTCAAAC
>DASVSM010000745.1:0-3672 GCA_036388115.1 Flavisolibacter sp. | reverse complement strand
AAAAACGCCTTTGACAAGAAACTATCTTCTTTGTGCGCTGGCGGGTACAGCCTGGTTTCTCCAGTTCTTTTTCTATGGCATGGGTGAAAGCAAATTAGGCAATGGCGCTTCCTCGTGGATACTGCACATGTCATTCATCATCCTTGTTGCCAATATGTGGGGATTGATCTCCAACGAATGGAAAGGAGTGAGCAAAAAAACGCTCTACACTATTATCGCCGGGGTGGCTATTGTTATTGCTGCAGTGTTGGTGGTAGGAAAAGGAAATTCCCTGAAGCCAGACCCGGGTACGGAAACAGGTTATGTGAAAACGACAAACGTAGTCCTTCACACCTGAAAAAGTTCTTTTAAAGCAGGTAGGTGTTTGGTAACGGACAAAAGTAATTCTATTAATCGTCCGTTGCGTCGCACTCTTGTACGTTCAAAACAATACTGAGCAAAAACGACCGGTGGCTTCCCGCCATCCTATCGAATTATAAATTTCAAATTGATTTATGTCTGTCACAGCAACCTTTAAACACGTTAGTTATTTGTGGGACGAAGCCAAAGCTGCTGCGTTAGGGAACGATGAAGTTGCCCTCCTGATCTACCGTTCCAACTTATTAGGCGCCGATCTACGCCTCACCAACTATGGTGGTGGAAATACCTCGTGTAAAACAATCGAGAAAGACCCGCTGACTGGAGAGGAAACAGAAGTGATGTGGGTAAAAGGCTCCGGTGGCGACATTGGAACACTGACACGGAGTGGCCTGGCTGGTTTGTATGTTGCCCGCCTCCGCAACCTGAAAAATGTTTACCGCGGTATCGATCACGAAGATGAAATGGTGGAATTATTCAACCATTGCATTTTTGATCTGAAGTCGAAAGCGCCTTCTATTGATACGCCGCTGCATGGCTTTTTACCTTTTAAACATATCGATCATCTTCATCCCGATGCAGCCATCGCTATTGCCGCTGCAAAAGATGGCAAACGCATCACCGAAGAATTATTCAGCGGTACTATCGGTTGGGTCGACTGGCAGCGTCCGGGCTTTGATCTCGGCCTTCAGTTGAAGGAATGCCTTGATCAGAATCCAGGCATCCGTGGTATCATGCTCGGCTCTCATGGGTTGTTTACCTGGGGCGATACGGCCTATGAATGCTACATGAATTCGCTGGAAGTGATTGAGCGTTGCGCTGATTATATTGAGTCTTTCCTATCCAAACAATCTGCGCCATTTGGGGGAGCCAAAATACAATCGTTACCGAAAGATGACCGGCTCTCGCAGGCAGTTGCCCTGGCTCCTGTGCTGCGTGGCTTATGTTCTTCCTATACAAAAATGATCGGTCATTTTACAGATGATGACCGGGTGCTGGAATTTGTGAACTCGGCCGATTTAGATCGTCTGGCTCCACTTGGTACTTCTTGTCCCGACCATTTCCTGCGCACCAAAATCAGTCCGCTGGTGCTCCAGTTAGCACCGGATGAAGACCTGGCGGATGTAAAAAGCATTAAAGAAAGGATCGGTCCTTCTTTCCAGGCTTACCGTGCCATGTACCAGGAATATTACCTGAACCACAAGCATGGCAATAGTCCGGCAATAAGGGATGCTAACCCAGTAGTGATTCTTTATCCCGGTGTAGGTATGTTCACCTTTGCCAAGGACAAAGCAACGGCCCGTGTGGCCGCTGAATTTTATATCAACGCCATCAACGTGATGCGTGGTGCGGAAGCTATTTCAGAATACACCTCACTGCCAAGGCAAGAGGCATTTGATATTGAATACTGGTTGCTGGAAGAAGCAAAGCTGCAACGCATGCCGAAGCCAAAACCATTGAGCGGACGAATTGCACTTATTACCGGCAGTGCCGGCGGTATTGGCAAGGCTATCGCCAAAAAGTTTGCCGAAGAAGGGGCATGCGTTATCATCAATGACATGAATGCGCAACGACTCGAAGAAGCGAAAGCCGAGTTCCAGAAATCTTTTGGTAAAGATGTTTTTACAACGGCTGTTTTAGATGTTACCAAAGAGGATACAATACAGCAAACCCTTAATGCCTGTGTACTGGCTTTTGGCGGAGTAGATATTATCGTCAACAACGCAGGCCTGTCTATTTCCAAACCAATTGAAGAGCATACCGAAGAAGATTGGGACCTGCTGTACGATGTGCTTGTAAAAGGCCAGTTTACGGTGACCAAAAAAGGTGTGGAGATCATGCGCAAGCAAGGCTTCGGCGGTGATGTATTGAACATCGTTAGCAAGAACGCCCTGGTAAGTGGCCCGAACAATGCTGGCTATGGTTCTGCCAAAGCAGCGCAATTACATTTGTCAAGACTGAATGCAGCGGAATTAGGCAAGGATAAAATAAGAGTGAACGTAGTAAATCCTGACGCCGTGATCTCCGGTTCCAACATCTGGAGCAATGGCTGGGCAGCCGGCCGTGCAAAAGCTTACGGCATCACAATAGAAGAATTGCCTGCTTACTACGCCAATAGAACCTTACTTGGTGAGATCATCGAGCCTGAAGACATCGCAGCCGCCTGCTTTGCTTTTGTCGGTGGCCTGCTGAATAAATCAACCGGCAATGTGCTGAACGTTGACGGTGGTGTTGCAACGGCGTTTGTTAGATAAAATTTGTTGGTGGTTTGTAGTTTGTTGTTTTAGGTTATTTAGATAATTACAGTCTAAGGACTATCGATCTGACTGAAACAAAAAGAGTTTAGCTACATCACGATAACTACAAACCACAAACAACAAACCACAAACAATTGAAAAGAGTCGCTTTCAAAATGACCTTGTTTCCCGGCAAGGAAGAAGAATACAAAAAACGCCACGATGAACTGTGGCCGGACCTGGAGCAACTGCTGAAGCAAACAGGCATCAGCGAATATTCCATCTTTCTTGATCCTACAACCAATAGTCTTTTTGGCGTGTTGAAAGCGGAAGATCCAAGAGCTTTAGATAACCTGCCGCAGCACGAAGTGATGCAACGCTGGTGGAAGTACATGGGCGATATCATGGAAGCGAATCCTGATAATTCGCCGGTAAGCGTACCTTTAAAAGAAGTTTTTTATTTACCCTAATCAAGCTTGCTATGATCATCGAAAAATACAAGATTCAGGAAGCCAACGACCAACAATCATCTGAGCACAAACGCAGGTACGAGTTCGTGGCTTCTTCCGTAAGAAATAGTGACGCCATTCTTCAAAAATTAATTGATTTTCAGATCGCCATTCCCAGTTGGGCGCTAGGTGCTGGTGGTACCCGGTTCGGCCGCTTCTCTATTGGCGGTGAACCACGCAACCTGGAAGAAAAAATTGAAGATGTAGGTTTGCTGCATGCACTCAACCGTTCCAGCGGCGCTATCTCCCTGCATATCCCCTGGGATATTCCAAAAAACGTTGCCAACATTAAAGCACTGGCTGCGCAACACGGGTTGCGTTTTGATGCCGTTAATTCCAACACGTTCCAGGACCAGAAAGGACAGGAGCACAGTTATAAATTCGGTTCGCTTCAACATGTCAATAAAGACATTCGTAAACAGGCCATTGAGCATAATATGGAGGTCATTAAATATGGTGAAGAATTAGGTTCCGAATCGCTGACCGTTTGGCTGGCCGATGGTTCTTCTTTCCCCGGGCAATTAAATTTCAGGCAGGCGTTTCAGAATACATTGGAAAGCCTCGAAGAA
>DASVSM010000744.1:0-2164 GCA_036388115.1 Flavisolibacter sp. | reverse complement strand
GTGAGCTCTGCTTGCAGATTGTAGGCGAGATAGAGAATTTCAAAAAGCATACGAAAGGGGTAAATCTCGTTGCTGTGTATGGAGGGTCTTCTATCTCCACACAGATACGTGATATACGCCGCGGTGTGCAGATCGTAGTGGCAACTCCCGGCCGTTTGATCGATCTGATTGAACGAAAAGCGATCAATCTCGAGGAGATCAGCTACGTGGTGCTTGATGAAGCAGATGAAATGCTGAACATGGGCTTCCAGGAAGACATTGAATTTATTCTTCAAAATACGCCAAAGAGAGAAAGTACCTGGCTGTTTAGCGCAACCATGCCACCGGCCATCCGGAACGTTAGCAAGCGTTACATGAAAGATCCGGAAGAAATCACCGTTGGTAAAAAGAACACAGCTAACAAAAATGTTGATCACCAGTTTGTCGTAACAACGGCGCATCACCGTTACGAGACCCTGAAACGGTTAATTGATTTCAACCCCGGTATGTACGGCATCATCTTTACCCGTACAAAGTTAGATGCGCAGGAAATTGCAGAAAAGCTAACGAGAGAAGGATACGATATTGACGCTTTGCATGGCGATCTTACCCAGCAACAGCGTAATAAGGTGATGGATGAATTCCGCGAAAAAACGTTGCAGCTTTTAATTGCTACAGACGTTGCTGCCCGTGGAATTGATGTTGTGGGCATTACACATGTGATCAATTACGAATTGCCGGACGATATCGAAGTTTATACCCACCGCAGCGGCCGTACAGGCCGGGCAGGTAAAACAGGTGTTTGTATTTCCATTGTGCATGCCAGGGAATCATACAGGATCAGGGACATTGAGCGAATGGTGCAGGTGCCTTTCAACAAGCTTGAAATTCCATCGGGTAAAGATGTGTGTCGCAAGCAGTTCTTTTATTTCATGGACAAACTGCTGGCGGCAGATATCAGCCATGGCGACTATGAAACCTACCTGCCTATGCTGATGGAGAAATTTGCAGAAGTGAGTAAAGAAGAAGTGCTGAAAAGAGTAGCTGCAATGGAATTTGACCGCTTCCTGAAGTATTATGAAAATGCAGAAGACCTGAATGTAAGGGATAGGGGCAGGGATGAGAAAAGAGGGCAGGAGCGCAGGGGAGAACAGTCTGGCGACAGAAGAAGGGATACAAAGGGAAGAGAATTCGGTGGCGGTAATGGCAGTTCCACAAGGCTTTTTGTAAACCTTGGAACAAAGGATGGTTTTTACAAGGCCAGCTTCCTGCAATTTATTTTAGACATGAGCGATCTGTCCAAAGATGTATTAGGCCGCATTGACATGAAAGAAATGAATAGCTGGGTTGAAGTGGAAAAAGGCGCGGCAAAAAAAATGATACAGGCCATTGACGGCAAAAACTACAAGGGCCGCAGGATTCGCATGAACGAAGCCGATTCAGTGAGGCGGTAAACGGGTATATGCAATAGACAATAGGCAATGGAAAACAACATCAAACGAACGAGGAAGGATCATATTTAAAGAACACGCAAATTGCCGCTTGCTCATTGCCAATTGCTCATTCTGCTCTTCTTGGCCATCATATAACTCATCAAAATAAATTTTTTTCATTACAAAGCATTTTTATATTTGTTGACAGATGGCAATCACAAAAGCATATCGTCGGTTTTATTTTTACTTCTATTTTGGTAAGAACCGGGATCGCTTTTGTTGATGGTATATAAAGTACAAAACTCAACATAAAGAATCCCGGCTCACAAAGCCGGGATTTTTGTTTTATGACAAAAAAAGTATCCATACAAGGTTTTGAAGGCAGCTTTCACCAGATAGCGGCGCAGCAATTTTTTGGGAAAGCAGTTGGTATTCTTCCCTGCGCTACCTTCCGCGAAGTAGTGGAATCTACAAAGGCAAAACAAACCGATGCCAGCGTAATGGCTATCGAAAACTCCATTGCCGGAAGCATTCTAGCCAATTACAACCTGTTGCACAAATCCAACTTAAGCATTATTGGCGAAGTCTATCTTCCTATTAAACAACATTTGCTCGTGAACCCCGGTGTAAAGTTGGAAGATATCCAGGAAGTCCACTCGCACCCTATTGCCATTCTGCAGTGCATGGACTACCTAGCAAAATATAACTGGAAGCTGGTTGAAACAGAAGACACTGCGTTAAGCGCAAAACAT
>DASVSM010000743.1:0-2324 GCA_036388115.1 Flavisolibacter sp. | reverse complement strand
GTTTGAAGTGGTGGAAAAAGAAAAACCGGTAGAAATTGCCAAAGGCATTGAATCGCTCGGTTACAAAATAATAGAGGAAGGGGTAGCAAAGACCGAAAAGAAAAAGCCTTTTTTGTCTAACCACGGGCAGCGGTTTTTATTCTGCCTTCCCTTCACCGCCGTTTTAATGCTGCACATGATACCCGGGTTGCACATACATTTTTTAATGAACCCTTGGGTACAACTGGCACTAACACTTCCCGTGTTTGCTGTTGGAATGAATTTCTTCGGAAGATCGGCGGTCAAAAGCTTGCGAAATGGCATTCCAAACATGAATGTGCTCATTACTGTTGGTGCCCTGGCTGCCTTTGTTTATAGCTTGGCAGGTGCGTTGATGGGCCTCGGCGATGACTATCTTTTTTTTGAAACCGCCGCTACCATCATCACCCTTGTTTTTTTAGGGGAATACCTGGAGCATGCTTCCATCGAATCAACACAACGTTCCTTAAAAGCACTTGTGAAGTCACAAAAAGTGATGGCGAACATGATAGCTTTTGATGACAAGTACCAGGAAATCGTCTTCCCCATTGAGAACACACAGTTGAAGGTAGGCGACCTTGTGCAGATCAACACCGGGGAGCAGGTACCTGCCGACTGTAAAATTCTTTGGGGTGAAGCACAGGTGAACGAAGCACTGCTGACCGGCGAAAGCACGCCGGTTTTCAAAAAAGGGAAAGACCATGTCATTGGCGGCAGCATCGTAGAAAGCGGTACGCTGAAAGCACAAGTCACAGCCATTGGTTCTGATACCGTTTTATCCAGCATCATTAATCTTGTAAAAAAAGCGCAGGGCGAAAAGCCTCCCATGCAGCAAATGGCCGACAGGATCAGCGCTGTGTTTGTTCCGGTGGTTATCGGCATTGCGGTGGTAACGCTGGCCGTCAACTGGATTGTACTTGGCGAGTTTACACCCTCACTGCTAAGGAGCATTGCTGTCCTTGTCATTGCCTGTCCGTGTGCGATGGGCTTGGCCACCCCGGCAGCCATAGCCGTTGGTTTGGGAAGGGGAGCAAGAAACGGAATACTGTTCCGCAATGCAAAAAGCCTGGAGTTGTTTAAAGACACGAAGCAGGTTGTTTTTGATAAAACAGGAACGCTGACAACAGGCCGGTTTACCATCAGCAATTGGCAATTGGTAAACAACAATGTGCTTGAAGACGAGTTCAGGCGCATTGTTTATTCACTGGAGAAATATTCATCACATCCCCTGGCAAAAAGTATTGTTGCACAGTGGAAAACCGCAAATGAAATCCGGTGGAAGAAGATTGATGAAATAAGAGGCCTGGGATTGCAGGCAACCGATAGCGAAGGAAACAGCTACATCATCGGTTCGTACAAGGTGGCAGAAGGATTAACAGCAGAAACCGAACACAATGTTTACCTGGTGAAAAACAATTCTCTGCTGGGGTGGCTTGACCTGCAGGACGAAGTAAGGCCGGAAGCGAAAACAGTTATACAATACCTGCAGGCAAGAGGGATCAAAACAATTTTATTAAGCGGCGACCGCTATGAAAAGAGCAAACAAATTGGTGATGCACTAGGCATTGAAGAAGTGATTGCCGAACAGACGCCGGAGCAGAAGCTTCAAAAGATTGCTGCGCTGTCGGAAGACGCAACAACAGTGATGGTGGGCGATGGCATTAATGATGCCCCGGCGCTGGCCAAAGCTACCATCGGTATTTCCATGAGCGAAGCTTCGCAAATGGCCATGCAGAGTGCACAGGTAGTGCTGATGGGGTCAGACCTCAAAAAACTGCCTACTGCCCTGGGGCTTGGGAAGCATACCTATCTTACCATCAAGCAAAATCTCTTCTGGGCCTTTGCGTATAATATTGTGGCTATTCCAATTGCTGCCTTTGGTTTGCTCAACCCCACTTTTGCAGCCCTGGTGATGGGCCTTAGTGACGTTGTGCTGGCTATAAATTCGGTTCGACTTTACGTCAAGAAAGTAGATTAGTGTAATTTCAGGTAAGGTTCAACAAATTCAGCAGCCTATCTGCTTATGCATGGTGCGTACTCCTTAAAAAGCTTTGACATCTTTGAGCTTTCCAAAAAATTGGTGGTTGCCTGCTATGCACTGACAGCTGAACTTCCAAACGAGGAGAAGACTAATCTTACACAATACATCCGCAACGCTGCCCTTTCTGTTCATATCAACAGTATTCAAGGAGCATTTCTGAAAAAGAAAAAGGCAAAAAAGAAGTTCCTGCGAAGGGCTAAGGACGCACTGGTGATCATTGACGCCGCTGTTGATGTATTGGTTGAAGTTGGATTGGTAAAAGAAG
>DASVSM010000742.1:0-2628 GCA_036388115.1 Flavisolibacter sp. | reverse complement strand
TTTTGAATGACGCCTAATTCACTCAACACCGCTTTTACTCCGGCTGGATTGTTTTCTGCAAACAAGAGATCATAGCCCTTCAACAAAACATTGTTCAATGCTCTTGCTGTGCGGTAGTCATCCCGCAGGGCTGCAGATACCATCGCCGAAAAATCTTTTGGAAAACAATTGGCTGCTACGCTGATCACGCCATCCATACCGCAGGCTATTTGCGCCAGCGTAAGGTTATCATCGCCGCTCACCACCATAAATTCCTGTGGTTTGTCGCGAAGAATTTGCATGCACTGTGTCATGTTGCCGCTGGCTTCTTTAATGCCGGCAATGTTACTGATTTCATTGGCCAGACGAACAGTTGTTGATGCCGATATATTGCTTCCTGTCCGTCCCGGAACATTGTATAAAATAATGGGTTTTGCAGTGGCAGAAGCCAGTGCTTTGTAATGCTGAAAAATACCTTCCTGCGAAGGTTTGTTATAGTAAGGACTAGCCGAAAGAATCGCCGTTGCTTTTTCCGTCGGGAAAGTTTCAATGTCCTTGATGATGGATTGCGTGTTGTTACCACCAATGCCGATCACGACGGGAACTCTTGCCGAAACAGCAGTGAATGTTGCCTGTATAACGTCCAGTTTTTCCTCGCGGCTTAGCGTTGGTGTTTCGCCGGTTGTACCTAATGTCACCACATACTGTACACCTCCTTCAATCACAAAATTGATAACAGCTTGCAGCGCATCAAAGTCAACGGTTTTGTCTTCTTTAAACGGTGTCACCAGTGCTACACCGGTTCCTCTTAAAATTTCGCGAAGCATAAATTAATTTCTGATTTCAAGGTTTTAAAATCCAGGATTAGTTGCCGGAAGAAGCCTCTTTCGCTTCTTCATTCACCGGTTCGTTGTCAGTCTGTTCTTCTGTTGTTGTCTCATCCCAAAAGCCCATTTTTCCAAATTTTTCAATTCGGTTGGCCGTGCGTTCTTCAGGCGGAATATCTTTCAATTCTGCCAGCACTTTTACCAAATAGTTTTTTAAGATCTGTGCTGATTCATCATAATCCCAATGCGCACCGCCGGCCGGTTCCGGAATGATGTCATCCACCAAACCAAAGCCTTTCATGTGATCAGCAGTGAGGCGTAACTGCTCAGCGGCTGTTTCTTTTTTATCCCAGCTTCTCCATAAAATGGAAGAGCAGCTTTCAGGCGAGATAACCGTGTACCAGGTATTTTCCATCATGAACACCCGGTCGCCAACGCCAATGCCCAATGCACCACCCGAAGCACCTTCGCCAATGATCACACAGATCACGGGAACCTTAAGGCGGATCATTTCATAAATGTTACGGGCAATGGCTTCGCCTTGTCCGCGTTCTTCGGCTTCCAGTCCGGGGTAAGCTCCCGGCGTATCAATTAAGGTAATAACAGGCTTATTGAATTTCTCCGCCAGCCGCATTAAGCGCAGGGCTTTGCGGTAACCTTCAGGGTTGGCCATCCCAAAATTGCGGAGCTGCCTTGTTTTGGTGTTGATACCTTTTTGCTGGCCAATGAACATTACTGTCTGGCCTTCCAACATACCAAATCCGCCCACCATGGCTTTGTCGTCTTTTACATTCCTGTCGCCGAAGAGTTCTACAAAGTTGGTGGTCATCTTTTCAATGTACTTCAGTGTATAGGGCCTGTCGGGGTGGCGGCTCAACTGTACTTTTTGCCACGAGGTAAGCGTTTGATTGACTTCTTTGCGTCGCTCAACAATCAGGCCTTCCAGCTCTGTGATTTTGTCGGCGTAGTTTATTTTTTTATTCTCCTGTGCATGCTTCAATTTTTCTATCTCATCAATCAAATCCTTGATGGGCTTTTCAAAATCAAGAAATTGTCTGTTTGCGTTTGAGGGCATAAGCGATTTTAAAAGTGGCGATAAAAGTAAGCATCCTGAAGGAATTAATGCCTATCTGGTATCCGGGCAAGGTCTGATTCTTGCTGCTTTCAAAAAAAAAGCGATGAAGCACATTCGCCGTGCCGGCCTGGTTATTTGGTTTTCCTGCTTCGATCTTCCTACCGGGCGTGTCCGTTTTGTAACCCTCAGATCAAGGCCGCGATTTATGACAGCCAGTTTTATCCAAACTTATTAACCACACTATCGGCATTTATTGCCCTTGCGGTTGTTGTTGCAATTCTTTCAGCATTTACAGCAAAGCGTCACCGGGGCAATGTAGCTAGGTATCCAAACCAACAGTTACTGACGCCGGTTCCTTTGGTCACTACCGCTATGATTTTGGGAATTGGTGTTGGTGGATTTATTGATGGTATTGTGCTGCACCAGATTTTGCAATGGCATGAAATGCTCTCCAATAAAATTCCCGCAACGAATTATGTAGGTAAAAGTGTAAACATGTTTTGGGATGGAATCTTTCATGCATTTACGCTGATTGTAACATTAGTGGGAATCATCCTGCTTTGGAAGTTGTTGTACAGAAAAGATATCAACCGCTCAGGCTATTTATTGAGTGGGGGACTGCTGATCGGCTGGGGTGTCTTTAATATAGTGGAAGGGGTGATTGATCATCACTTGTTGAAGCTGCACAATGTAAGAGAGCTTTCTGCCAATCCTGAGTTGTGGAATTTTGGGTTTTTGGGGCTTTCG
>DASVSM010000741.1:0-7463 GCA_036388115.1 Flavisolibacter sp. | reverse complement strand
CGGACCACGGAGCTACTCAATAAAAACTACGCACCATTTCCTGCACTGATGGCAACCACGCTTCAGCTTTATCCGCACAGTCGCACAACTTATGTAAAGCACCTGGTAAAGCGGCGAAAGTGGAACTGCCTCGCCAAATGGATGAAGGCGGCAGCCACCGCTGACCTGGTAAAACTCACCGAATTCTATTTACAGGAAATTGACTTACACGGCGGCTGCTTTCATCTTTGGGGGCACTCCTGGGAAATAGAAGAAAACAACCTGTGGCAAAAGCTTGAAGAGATATGTAAAATTATTTCTGCCCGCCCTGGATTCTCTTATTTGGAAAACAAAGAAATGCGCAACTCCCGTTAACGCGAATAATATTCTCTTTCATTTTAGCCTTAAACCTTACTCACCCTAACCATGGAAAAAAACAATTTATTTGGAATGCATGTCAACATCGGCAAATACAATGAGTATGCTGATGAAGTGATAGTCAGGGCGCTGGCAAACGAAAGTGATTATGCCTGCGTGGCCAACGTACATATGTTGATAGAAACCTACCGCAATTCGTCCTTTGCAAACACTGTCAACGAAGCGTCGGTGATTGCGCCGGATGGGAAACCAATTACATGGGCCCTGCGTTTTTTACATGGCATAAAGCAGGAACGTGTGGCCGGTATGGAACTGCTTCCCGACCTGCTCAAACTGGCCGAAGAAAAAAGGGTACCTGTTTTCTTTTATGGCGGCAGCGAGGAAATGATGGCAAAGGCCGAACCCGAACTGAAAAAGAAATTCAGGGACCTGCAAATTGCGGGCACCTATTCGCCACCGTTCCGGCAACTAACCACAGAGGAAGAAGCAGCCGTGGTTGATCGCATCAATCAATCCGGCGCTAAGCTGGTATTTGTAATACTTGGTTGCCCCAAGCAGGAAAAATGGATGGCGGCCATGAAAGGTCGTGTTCAGGCATTTATGATTGGCGTAGGTGGTGCTTTACCGGTTCTTCTGGGTATGCAGAAGCGGGCCCCAAAGTGGATGCAAAAAGCCGGGCTGGAATGGCTGCACCGCTTATCGCAGGAGCCGGGACGCCTTTTCAAACGATACGCTGTTACCAATTCGCTCTTCCTTTATCTTTTTTTCAAAGCCTATCTCCGCAAGAAGATCCTGTTTCCTGCTTCCTAAACATCCTTAACCGATACTGTGAGTTATGAATAGTCGCTTTAACCGTCATCTGCAACTAAGTCTTGCCATCCTTGATTTTATCACCATCAACGCGGTGTTCTTTTTTGCGGAATACTTTTTCCGCAAGCAATTACTCATTACACCCAACGGTGAGTACATGCAGTTCATCTTCTTCATGAATATCACGTGGCTGGCGGTGGCACTGGCAAAGAATATCTACCACGAGCGGTACATTGTTTCTTTTGAGCAGTTCAGCCGGGTGTCCATGCATGCCTATGTTTATTTTTTGAGCACAGTCATCATCTTCCTGTTTTTTTTCCGGATGATCCTTCTGTCGAGGCTCTTTATTACCGTGGTGCTGAGCAGCATTTTTGCCATGCTGCTGATCAACCGGTTTATTTACCTGCTGATCCACCACTATTTCAAGAAGAGAGACTGGCTGGTTAATAAAGTGGTGATCATTGGTTACAATCCATTGTCGAAAAAACTGGTCGATTATCTGTCAGAAGAAGGCGTGAACAAAGAGATCATCGGCTTTTGCGAAGAGAGCGAGAATGTACACGAACTGTCGAACTATCCGATCCTGAGTGGTGTGTCGCAAACGCTGGAAGTGTGCAAGCAGTATGGCGTGAGTGAAATTTATTCCACCGTGGCGCCGGAACAAAACCATAGCCTGTACGGATTGATTCAGGGAGCCGACGAAAACTGCATCCGGTTTAAGATTGTGCCTGACCTGGGCTTCTTTTTCAAGAAGCAAATGCACATTGATTACCTGAAGGAGATTCCGGTAATCTCCCTGCGCAAAGAGCCATTGGAAGACCTCGGGAACCGCATCAAGAAAAGAGCCTTCGACATCCTGGTAAGCTTTTTCGTCTGCCTCTTTATTCTTTCATGGCTGATCCCGGTCATCGCTTTTCTCATATGGTTGGAATCAAGAGGTTCCGTCTTTTTTATTCAGCAGCGTACTGGTAAGAACAATAAGAGCTTTGGTTGCCTCAAGTTCCGTAGCATGAGAACTAGCAAGAACGCACATTTGCAGCAGGCCACAAAGAACGACAGCCGCGTTACGCGTATTGGAAAATTTTTACGGCGCACAAGTCTTGATGAGTTTCCGCAATTCATTAACGTGCTGCGTGGCGATATGAGCATTGTGGGACCGCGGCCGCACATGCTCAAACACACCGATGAATATTCACGCCTGATTGGCCAGTACATGGTGCGCCAGTTTCTTAAACCTGGTATCACGGGCTGGGCACAGGTAAACGGCTATCGCGGTGAAACCAGAACGGTTGACCAGATGCAAAAAAGGGTAGAGCATGACCTTTGGTACCTGGAGAACTGGAGTCTTTTCCTGGATCTGAAAATAATGGCCATGACTGCTTTTAATACGGTAAAAGGAGATAAAAATGCTTTCTGAGTTTTCTCTATCTTCATCGGCGAAGGCCGGGCAAGAGGCCTCTTTTGTGGAAATGATTTCAAACTTCAAAGAAAAGCTGGTTCAGCATAAAAGAAACGTTGCAGCCTTTACGGCACTATTGATTGCGGGCTGCGTTTTATTAGGAGGTACCATTTTTTTCTTCAAGCCCCAGCTTGTTACCTATATCCAGGTTATTGGGTTTTTAGCGCTTGGCTACATTCATACCTTAGTTCTTGGAGGAAATTTGTCGATGTTGACCGCTACTGAAAAGTTGCTGTATTCTTTTTTTGCAGCGCTGCTGGTCATGATTTCACTATGGGTCTTTCATTTGTATTCGGAGAGCTATTCACTGCTTTCCGCCCTTGCCTGTACCTGTGCCTTTTTTTTACCCTACTCCCTTTCGGAACTTTGGCGGTTATACAGCAGCATGCAGGGTGAATCGGTTCGCACATGGGCCTATACGGAAGACCTGTCCTTACAAAGGACCACCACTTTTTTAAACAGCATGCCGGTTCGCTTCCGGGTGCGGATGGGTCAAAGCGGAAAAAATGAGCTGCCAGTATCCTTTCGGGCGCCTGTGCGGATGAAGCTTGGCCTGATCTTCTACCACCTGGCCCAGGAGCAAAACAACAACGGCCAGACCCCGATACCCTTCACGGATGAAAGCAAGGTTCCTTACCAGTGGCTGTTTTTTACGGCAGGTATCAATGGCAAAAGATACCTCGATCCGGAAACGGGCTTACTGGAAAACGGCGTCAGGGAAAATGCCATTGTTTTTGTACAACAGGTAATTGACTAACGAATGCCTATCCGTTCCATAAACATATAAGCTATATGACAGCCAACATTCTTACCCAACAAAAAAAGGCAAAGCTTAAATTCTTTGCCGTTTATATCGTCAGCGTGGTGCTCATCCTTATCATCTTTGCTGCTTTCAGAACAACTGATCAGCCAACGGTTGCAGCAGTGGAAAGCGTATCAACCCCGTCAGCCGGACAATCAGGGCAACTGGCAGAAGCAGATGCCTTGTTGCACAGCCGCATGAACGATTTGGATAAGCTTCGTCTGGCTGCCGTTCAGAACCCGGCAAATGCGGCACGTAGTGATATGGCCATTCAAACTGCCGAAGCTGATTTTACCGTTCTGCTTGACAGCCTGGAAAAACAAAAGGCCGAATTGTCCAACGTAGACCAACAGCGTTTGTCATTGCTGCTGGAAAATTTTAAAAATGAACTGCAGGCTAAAAGCCAGATGCATAGCAATTACATTCAACTGGTAAAAAAACAGTCGGTCCCGCCTGTTACTACCAATAATGAGGAGGTCGAACGCTTACGATCTGCGTTGGAAGACAAGGAGAAAACAATCAGCTCCCTTCAACAGCAATTGGCCAGCAAGCCTGTTTCGGCTCCCAGAACCACTAACGATGACGCAGAAACAAAGAAAAAGCTTGCCAGTCTGAAAGCCGCCTACGACCGGTTGCAGATCCAAAACGCGACCATGGAAAAGTCCTATAAAATTGTGGTGGAAGATAACCGAAGGTTAGTGACGCAGCTTCAGTCTCCCAGGAAACAGTAAACGATTGCCGACAAACATCCGCCGCTATGTGAACCCATACTTTGTTATGGGTTTTTTTCGTGGCTGTCGGTGAAAGGCAGAGATAAAATTGCTTTCTATCAAATAATCCGCAACTCATCGCTAAAATCTGGTCATTGCTCCAATTTTTTAATTTTTCTTTCGTTTATGCTTTATTTTTCCACCCAAACTCAGCCATGTCGTTGTTATTCAGCGGCTGGACTTAACGCCGAATCAAATTTCCAATGAAAAAACCAATGCAATTCGCTCGTAAACTGCTTGGCCTTTGTTTTTTACTTGTCACAGCAGCCACTGCCCACGCCACCACCTATTATTTTTCATCATCAGAAGGAGACGATTCCCGAAACAGTTCGCAGGCGCAAAACCCTGCATCTCCCTGGAAATCGCTGGCCAAACTCAATGCCATCTTCAACACATTAAAGCCAGGTGATTTTATTTTGTTTAAGAGGGGAGATGTGTTCGTAGGGAACATTATCGTCTCGGAATCCGGAAATCCTGCCAAGCCAATCACGCTTGCAGCCTACGGGTCAGGTGAAAAACCTGTCATTACCGGCTTCGTTTCCGTTGGTGGCTGGCACTCTGTTGGAAATAATATCTATGAGGCGGATGTGCCAAATGCCGGCAGCGAGGTAAATGTCGTGACATTTAACGGCAACTTTCAGCCAGTTGGACGCTACCCGAACAGCACTGCGACAAACGGTGGCTACCTTGTCATTGACAGCTATTCCGGCAATAGTTCTATCTCTGATAACCAGTTGTCTTCAAACCCTAACTGGAATGGAGGTGAAGTAGTGATCCGTAAAAACCGGTGGATTCTCGACCGGAATAGAATTACAGGCCACAATGGTAACACCATCAGCTATTCATCCGCTTCGGGTTATCATGCTACTAATAAGTATGGTTATTTTATTCAAAACCATCGCAGCACGCTAGACCAGAATGGCGAATGGTATTTCCAGAACCAAAAATTAGGAGTTTATTCTTCATCCGGCTCACCATCTGTTCAGGCAAGTGTAGTGCCGGTACTGGTATCGCTTTCCAATCAGCGCAACATTAGTTTTTCTGACCTTACCTTTTCAGGTGCTAATGCCAATGCATTTGAAATTCAAAATGCCCGGGATATCACCATCTCTGGTTGCGAAATACTTTCTTCCGGTATCAATGCTGTGGAGTCTTCCAACACACAAGATTTAAAGATCACGGCCTCGGAAATCAGGAATACCAATAACGTGGCACTGAACCTGAATAACTGCTCCGGAACAATTGTTCAGGGCAACACCATTGCAGGTACCGGCACGGTTGCCGGTATGGGCAAAAGCGGCGACGGTACCTACAGTGCTATCCTTATGAATGGCGATAACAATTTGCTGGAAGGAAACACGATTGAAAACACAGGCTATGTTCCTGTTTCGTTCAATGGCTCATCGGTCACCGTCAAAAATAATTTCATTAACCGCTACACGCTGGTGAAAGATGACGGAGGCGGAATTTATACCTGGAATAACAGCAACAATCCTCCAAACTACGCTAACCGGAAAGTCATCGGCAACATTGTTTTAAATGGACAAAGTGCTTCCGCCGGTACCGACGACGCCAGCAAGAAGTTTTCGCACGGCATTTATATAGATGATAATGCCGCCAATATTGAGATGACCGGCAATACGGTAGCCAATTGCGAAGGCTTTGGTTTCTTTATTCATAATGCAAGAGACCTTTCCATCAAGAACAATACGTCGTACAACAATACTGTGCAGATTGCGATGGTGCACGACGACATTGCTCCCAACAGCCCGATCCGCAACACCGATGTGCGGAACAATATCTTCTTCTCCTTACTGGCGTCACAAGGCGTGGCGGAGTACAAATCGCGCCGCGACGACCTGCAGGATTTCGGATCATTTGATGAGAATTATTACGATCGTCCGGTAGATGATGAAGCTGTTATTGGCACATTAAAAAATATCAACGGAAACTACATCTGGCGACAAGTGGATGTGGAAGGCTGGCAGGCAATGCATGGAAAGGACTTGAATTCCAAAGGTTCACCAAAAAGGTTTGCCTCTTACACTGTAAACGGCTCCATCGGCAACAATAAATATGGCAACGGAAATTTCAACAGCAATATTGGCGGTTTGTATGGCTTCGCACCGGCTAACAACTTTCACACATCATGGAACGGCAACGGGCTTGATGGCGGAACGTTAGCAGCCAGCTTTTCCAGCCTTTCAAATAACAGCAAAGGCACCCTTGTTATTGGTGCCGGGTCGTTTGTTGCCGGCAAAAAATACTTGCTTCGCTTTAGTGTGAAAGGAAGCAATGAAAACAAAATGCTGGATGTTTACCTGCGCAACAGCGGTGCTCCGTACAATGATATCGCGGAAAGAAAACTGATTGCTGTAAAACCTTCGCGCCGGGAAATTGAAATCCTGTTTGTTCCCACTGAAACAACGAACGATGGCGCCATCGGCATTGACGTACAGGAACAAAGCAGTCCAGTTTATTTCGATAATATCGATTTAAGAGAAGTGTCTGCCACGAATGTGAATCTTGCTGACTCAATTAAGTTTATCTATAACGCAACCGGCTCTCCCGCAAACACTGGCCTTGGAGGTAATTATATAGATGTGAAAGGTGCCGGCTATAGCGGAATGGTAGCGATTGCTCCGTTTTCATCGGTCGTACTTTTGGCCAATGGCGGCGTTATTGTTCCACCACCGCCACCACAAGCTACCTGCTCTGCTACCGGAACAATTTTGCATGAGCAGTGGAATAATGTTTCTGGAAATGATATCGCTAATATTCCGCTTTCGGCGCAGCCATCTTCTTCCGGTCAGCTTACCATTTTTGAAAGCAGGCAGGATGCCGCCGATCAATACGGTGCACGGGTACGTGGCTATATTTGTCCGCCATACGATGGCGCCTATACCTTCTTTATTGCAGGAGATGATGCTACGGAGCTTTGGTTGAGTACAAATGATGATCCATCCCTAAAAAAAAAGATAGCATACAGTCTCAACTGGACGGGCTTCCGTGAGTGGAACAAGAATGCTTCACAGAAATCTGTATCGATTTATCTGGAAGCAGGAAAGAAATACTACATCGAGGCACTTCATAAAGAGGGCATCTATGGTGATCATTTATCAGTTGCATGGCAACTGCCCGATGGCACGATGGAAGCGCCGATTGCCGGCAGCAGGTTATCGCCGTTTCAGCCGGTTGCTTTACAGGCGCAAACCATTTCTTTTGCAGCGTTGGCAACCTTTACCCTTGGCAATACACCGCTTAG
>DASVSM010000740.1:0-2867 GCA_036388115.1 Flavisolibacter sp. | reverse complement strand
GCTTACCGTTTGTAATGACAAAACCACCCGTATGCTGGCCTAACTGGCGGGGAAAGCCCATAAACTCTTTGGTGAGTTGCAAAACTTTTTGCAGGTGTTTGTCTCCCGGGTGAAAACCTTGTTCTGCAATTCGTTTTCCTTCTAACCATTCGTCGGTAAATTCCCATATGGCACTTGACAACCGGTTAATTGTATCAACTGATAATCCCATTGCTTTGCCAACATCTCTTATTGCACCTTTTTGATGTTGCTGTGTAACCGTAGCAACAATAGCTGCCCGGTCGCGACCGTATTTTTGATAGATATATTGAATCACTTCTTCACGACGTTCGTGTTCAAAATCCACATCAATATCAGGCGGCTCATTACGGGCAGCCGAAATAAAACGTTCAAATAATAAATCAAATTTTTCAGGGTTTACAGACGTGATACCAAGGCAATAACAAACCGTAGAGTTAGCAGCAGAACCACGTCCCTGGCAAAGAATATGCTGACTTCTTGCATAACGCACAATATCATATACGGTAAGAAAATAAGCCGCATAATTCATTTTTTCGATAAAGGCGAGTTCATAATCAATTGCCTTTCTTGTCTTCTCTGGTATATTTTCTCCAAACATTTCTTTAGCACCTTGCCATGCTAAAAACGTAAGCTCCTGTTGGGGCGTACGACCATCAGTCGTAATCTCTTCCGGGTACTCATATTTCAATTCATCTAAAGAGAAATGGCAGACGTCTGCCAAATCTTTTGCGTGCTTAATTGCCTGAGGATATTGCCTGAAAAGGCGGCGCATTTCATCTTCCGGTTTCAGGTATCGCTCAGCGTTCGGGTGCAGACGAAAGCCTGCATTATAGATGGTACATTTTTCACGGATGCAAGTCATCACATCCTGCAATTGTCTTCTTGAAGGTGTATGATAATGCACATCATTTGTAGCAACAATGGGTATGTTTAACTTTTCTGACAACTGCATCAACCGGTACAAATACTTACTGTCGTCGCCCTGGTAACGGCGCGATGCTGCGATATACAAATCGCTTCCAAAAGTTGAAAAATATTCCTTTAAAGCGTTTTCAAACAAAGGCTCAAATTCAAATGCCTCATTTAATTTATCAGGTGGTAATGCAACAAATTTTACTCCTTTGGCATACTTATAAACATCTGCTTTATATAAGTGGCATTCACCTTTTTCTGCACGTCCGTTACCAACTGTCAGCAAATTGCTAAGTAGAGAATAAGCAGTTTTATTTGTGGGATAAGCCAACAAACCAGGTCCATCCAATAAGTCTAATCTGCATCCAACAATCATTCTTATGCCCGCTTTTTTTGCCGCTGTATTCGCACGAACAATGCCGGCAAATGTGTTTCTATCCGTGATTGCAATTGCACTATAACCATAAGCCGCCGCCTGCTCAACCAGTTCTTCCGGATGCGAGGCTCCGCGCAGGAAGGTGAAGTTGGAGGTCACCTGAAGTTCTGTGTACATTGTTATTTTTTCTTTTTTTGGAGCCCGGCTAAATTGCTACTATTAAACATTGTTGCGTCGCACACTTGTACTGTAGATATTTTATTCGGCGTTTGAGGATCTTTATTTGCTATTCCGGGGACTTTGGGAACAGTGGTGACCATGTCCCTAAAGTCACCCGAGTCCCCAAGTTGCAAAAGCCAATCCAAGCTACTTTTTATTTCTTTCGTTTATTCTTGCTTTGGTCATTCGTTCTCTTAAGCCTCCTTCTTTTATGAAAGCCTGCTCCAGCGATTTCATTTGCTGTGCCAGCAAATAGGTCGTTACTCTAATTAAACAAATCATAGTGTTCGCACAAATCTCTGGTTCGGGATTTTCAATGGCTTTTTTATAAGTATCGTATGTAGCATTGGCTGTTCTATTTAGTTCGCTGAAGCGAAGCGACAGCCTGTTATCTCTTTCCCATTGCTTTAGTTTATGGGTTCTTAAAAAATCCTGGTAATCTATTAGTAATTCTTCTAAGCTGGCACGGGCTACACTGGTCAGTTTTATTTCTGTTTCTTTTGAGGTAGCGGACGCCATACTGGCTTCCACAATGTTTTGCTTGCCCGACCGTGCTGCCTGCACCATCTGGTCTATGGTGCGGTCGTATTTTCTAAAAAAACGATTGGTAAAATAAATGGTGCCATCATACACAATCTCCGACTTTTGGTAGGTTATTAAGTTGCAGTAGCCGCCGTGTATTGGTATAAAGCCGCCGTTGTTGGTTTCCATTGTTATTGGTTTTTGTTATGTTTTTTTGGGGACTTTAACGACACCGGGGACGTGTCCCCCAAGTCCCTAAAGTCCCCTAATGGCAGTTGCTTCTTTTTTTAATTATTTTTTAGCCAGCTCTCCGTTGAAGGCTTTTTGTAAATTACTCTTTTTTAGTTCTTCTAAAGCTGCTATTTTTTAGCTGGTGTAAAGCCTTAGTTGTTGTTGGTTTTTATTGTACTTGTTTTTTTGGGGTCTTTGGAGACTTTGGGGACTTTGGGGACATGTCCCTGGTGTCGCCAAAGTCCCCTGATGGTAATAAAGACCCAAAAGTACAAGTGAGTGACACAACCGGAGCTGAACAAAGGACACATGCCGGCTCCCAAAAAGAAAAAAATAAAGCGAAAGCCGTTATGAACAATTATTTACTTACCTGCTGTTTTTTTACTTATTTTTTCCCATAGCATTAATCTTCATTCCGGTCTCCTTGTCGGTCGGGCGACGTGAAAAGTACAAGAGTCCCTCAATCTTCGCGGGGGTCTCATCCATCACAACTTGCGCCCGTTGGCTCATTCTCCGTCATTGCGAGGCACGAAGCAATCTACTGATGGCTAATAAGCTGCCTACATTCGCAAAGCAGATTGCTTCG
>DASVSM010000739.1:0-2803 GCA_036388115.1 Flavisolibacter sp. | reverse complement strand
AACCGGAACGGGTAGAAATTTTTTTATTACTTGGTTTGAAAGCAGCTTGCTTTATGAGGCTTTTTGAATCATCTGCAATTTCCAGTTTTACCGTTTCCTCTGCCGAACGGGCATTGGGACCGTCGAACCAGATGTTATCGTAAATAAGACGGATGCCTTCCCGCCGCAACGGAGCAGTGACGCCAATTTTAAAAGTGCGGCTTTCACCGGCCATCACCGGAAACACCCGTACGCTAACCGTAGCTCCTTCCTGCCAGTGCACCACCGATGGATCACGTCTTTCGTAACCCACAATAGTGCGGTAAGCAGTGGTTGCTTTTTCCTTTGAGGTTAAAATTCCTTTTTCTTCCTTGCCATTAATCCAAAGCGATAGCGAAGTAACCACGCCTCCTTCGGGCAGGTGAAAAGTGTAAATCGCTTCGCCCTGGTTACCCCATGCCCTTTTGCTCTGATGGTTATAAACCGTCAGCATCTTTTCTGTATAGGCCAGGTGTGCCGCGGGCCACACTTTTACGCTGGTAGAAACCTGCTCTGTCTTTAAATGCTCACCACTCCACAGCCGTTCCAAAGCCTGGTGCCGTGCATTGTACTGGCTTTCTAAAATCTTAATCCGGTCGGCTTTCGGCAACAAAACGTTTCCTGAAAAAACAGTGGCAAGGGTAACAAGCGGATCGTGAATCTGCTGCTGGTCCCCAAAGTTTCTGGATGGCATGCTCCAAAACAAGTTGTTCTGCCAGTCAGGGACTTTGTAAATCAGGTCGGTTTTTAAAATTGCTTCGGTGATGCGGCCATGTTCTACCCCTTGCGCCACTTGCACCCAAAGCGGCAGCTTGTCTTCTCCTTCTGCCATGGCAGTGGTGTACTGACCGTTAATGGCGTGCAGCTTGTTATCCCAGATCACTAAAAAACCAACGCAGAAAATGATGGTGGCAAAAATGCCGCTGCCGAAACTGATCCAAAAACGCCGGTTCTCTTTGGCAAGTTCCGTTGTTAGAAAAACAGTCACAATGCAAAAAAGCAAGGGCACAAATGTGTGCAACGAAACACCAAACACCAGCAGTCCGGGAATGCTGATGAAATACAAAGGCAACAGGTAGATTGATAAATACCCAAAGACGAGGAAAGCAATTCCATAAAGAAAGAACGAAAGATGTTGCAGCCACCTGGGTAGCCTTTGAAACAGGATACTGGTCAGAAAGTTCAAACACAATACAACAAGTACAACAGAAAACCAGGTGGGAGAAGTGGCAAAAACTTCCATCTCGCGGTTAAGCGCATAAGCACTGATAAGAAGCAGCACCAGTTTTATCAAGCGGTAATGAACCCGGTGCTCTTCTGTCCTTTCCTGCCTGTTGATGTACAAAATGAAATGATAGGTGATAGCAACCGCAAAATGAAAAATGAAAAAAGCAAGGTATTGCTCCGGTGATACAATAGCTAGCTGCGGAATACAAAATACCAGTGCCGAAAGCAGGATAGAAGCCCACCCGCCCCATAAATACTTGTCTGTGGTAATAGTTTTAAGCAAGTTCATTCTTATCGATTCTAGTTGAGTACTGAAGGGTTTGTAATTGTTTAGTGCGGGTATAAATGATCCAAAGAAGGGCAAAGCCAAAAACACCAAAAGAGCAGTCGATCAATCGCCAGCCAAACGGGATTGCCCTGAAATGCCCGGCAACAAAAGCAAATGGAATAACGAGCACACAGGCAATCAGCCCAAATTGAATCACCCAGATATTTCTCACTGGGTCCTTGTAAGGACCAATGAAAAGGATTGCCAGCACAAAATGTGCAAAGGCCAGCCAGTCGTAACCATAAAGCAGAAAGAGATGGTTTGCTGCAACTTCATTATATGCTGCTGACACCCTTTCTATCCAATGATACAGTGCTGTGTCTTTGGCCAGGTGATGGAGCAAAAAGCGCAGTTGCGGTTCCACCGGAATGGCTGTTAAGCCACTAATAAAAAGTGCAACCATAAACAGCAGCAGTAGGCGTTTAATCGTTTTCATTTCCGTAATAAATTTTTTGAAAGAAATAATGCAGTGAAGACGAACAGGCAAGCACCGATGCATACCCGCTGACAAAAGCAAGAGCAAGTACTAACGTAAGATCATCGTCGCCAGCTACCAGCCAGCGAAAAAACAACTGGTAAGAAAGCAAGGCTGCTGCACCCGTACTTACCAGGAGCAGGAACCAGCTAAAAAGAACAGTGCTGCGTAAGACTTTTACTAAGCGGAGCAAAAAGTAAATGATAACGATAGCGGGGGCAGAGAAAAGAGCAGAAAGGCTAAGGGCCTTCAAACCAATTTCAAAGCCGTTCGGGAAAAGACTAAGTGCAAACACCACCAGGTTTGCCAGCATCCAGATTTTTAAACTGATCTTAAACATGATTTTATTTTTTAGAAAGTACTTTGTGCTTCAAAGTGGATGGACAAAAAAAATTTACTTGACTCCTTTGATCATTTTTTCCAATCCGCCCAGGTGGTCTTTAAACGCTTTCTCCCCTGCCTTGGTAATAGAATAAGTGGTGTTGGTTTTTCGTCCGACAAATCCTTTGTGCACTTTTAAAAAACCAGCTTCTTCCAGGGTTTGCAAATGCGTGGCAAGATTGCCGTCGGTAACTTCCAGTAAGCCTTTCAGGTCATTGAAGCTGATCTCATCGTTCACCATCACAATGCTCATTACACCCAGCCGGATGCGGTTATCGAAAATTTTATTTAAGCCTGATATGGGATTGTTAGTTGCCATTGTTCCTTACGCCATTGCGGGTTTGCGTTCGTTCTTCCACCACATAATGAATCCG
>DASVSM010000738.1:0-4660 GCA_036388115.1 Flavisolibacter sp. | reverse complement strand
TTCTTTCCCATTTCCAGGAAATACAAACGGAGAAGGATCATCCAATGCGTTGTTACTCCCCGAGCGTCGTCTCAATATGTCCAAAGCAGATTCTGACAGATTAACTATGTTCACATCCTTATTTTTGGTAAGGGTCTCGGGAATACGCCTTTCGTCCGCAGCAGAGATCAGATTTCCTATGTCAGTAAGGAGATTATCAATATCAGTCAGCAATGTAGTCACGTCATCAATAGGAGTGACCAGGGGAGAAAATTCCTGAAGGGCGGTCTTGAGTTGCTCCAGGGTAGAAGCAAAACTGTCAGTGGTGGCAAGTGCGTTCATGTAAAACGAGTTTGAGTGAATTATTTTAATGATTTGATCTGCGTCGCATTCAGATAACCTGATTTGCAACGCAGGGCGTAAGCAAGCCAGAAATAATTTGAAAAAGTCGAATGGGAAATCAGGAAATAGAAGGAATGCTGTCAATTCCCCATTCGGGTATCTTTTCATCTTTACCAAAAATCAATTGAGAGCCACACCAATAAATCCAAAGGAATGTGTGATCCCTCACGCCAGTTCAACTTTCCAGAATAGCGAAGCCGGTTGACATTCTAATCGAGATGAATTCCCAATGGCTGTTGATAAAAAAAGTAGAACGTGCTGTTTATCCGGTGCAGAAAAAGTGTTGGTGAATATATACGAAGGGTAAAAAATGGAGAAAGGAATGATTGATAAGGCTTTTCATAGTTAGTGATTGGTGGCGCAAAACCATACGAGTTCACAAATAGGAAAGCATGAGGGCTTAAGTATTTTGCAGGACTACTGAATACTCCTTAAACTAATGTAAGAAAAAAGCGACGGAAAGAATGCAAAACCCCTTACGTATGATAAGGATAAAACGGTGATTCGTTATCCAGCACCACCTTATTTTCCTTGCTGAACAATCGGACCATGTCCCAAACTAACAATGACTGCAAGGCGACAAGTAAATTGATTCGGGGTAGTGCTTGTAATTGATTATCGAAGGAAGATGAACAAATACAGCCAATGTTCATCTGCTGCCCAATGAAGTTCCACCAAACGAATGCACTTATTTAAGCTCAGCTATGGACTCAGAAAGTAAGTCTTTCTCTTTTAGTGTTCTAAGTGTTCTTGCCTAATGCAAAAAATAATATTCCCTTTTGCTTTTACATGTCCATCAAGGTAGCTAAATTGGCCACGCCAAAGCTAACTGTGAAAAACCAAACCTGTCAGTCATATGCCTCTAGTTGGACATGACCCTCGCTTTTTCCCGGACTGCCTTCGGACGGCGTACAGCGTTTCTTGTATCGCTGCTTTTTTAATGCGTTAATCATTATTCATTATAAACTCTCAAAAAAATCCATCCTATGGACGAAGCGTATGTAGGCGCCATTATGTTATGGGCGGGAACTTATGTTCCCCAAGGCTGGCTCGCCTGTGAAGGCCAGACTCTTTCGATTAATCAAAACCAAGCCTTGTTTGCTGTGATCGGTATTCAGTTTGGCGGAGACGGCTCCACAAATTTTAAACTGCCCGACCTTCGCAGCCGCGTGCCCGTTGGCAAGGGGCAAGGCCAGGCTCCAGGCCTATCCAATTATAACATGGGACAAACTGGTGGCGTAGAAACCGTGACACTGACCACACAACAAATGCCCATGCATAATCATGCCCTTAGTGGTACAGCTAGTGTTCCAACGGCAGGATTGCAAGTCACTGCGGTGATGCCGGCAAGCGACCAACCCGCGAGCACCGATACACCGGGAGGCGGCAATGTTCCTGCAAAATCACCAGACTTTGCCTCCCAAGGGCTTCCTGATGTACACATCTATGGCGCGCCCGATGGAACTACGACACTACCCGTCAACGTAAGTGTGAGCGGCACCATGACAGCGAACCTAAGTAGTGTCCAGATATCACCAGCAGGCGGCGGTGGGGCCCACGAGAACCGCCAGCCATTTCTGGGACTACAGTACATCATTTGCACGATGGGCCTGTTCCCGCCACACCCATAAAGCAAAACCTTCAGCAAAAAGAAGTGCCGGTAATGACTACCCGGCATTTCTCACTTTAACACCCTTTTCCATTCGAACCTTTCTCATTAAACGCAGTAAAATCAATGCAATGAAAACCACCTTTACAACATTTCATACCGCTGTTCTAACAATTGTGTTTCACTTGCTTTTAAGTCTTTCAGCAAACGCGCAAGCAAATCATGTCGTCATCAGCCAAGTCTTTGGTGGTGGCGGTCTGAATGCATCGCACTATAACCGGGATTTTGTGGAGCTTTATAATCCCACCTCTGCTCCCGTTGACCTCGCGGGTTGGACCGTTCAATACTCGGCTATTGCTTCAACTACCTTTGTTGCCGTTCCTCTTTCGGGCACCATTCCTTCCAAAACATATTTTCTAATCGGGCTGGGAAGTAATAACCTCGGTGTTGGCACTGCACTGCCCCTTACCGATGTCAGTCAAACCACACCAAACATCTCCAGTACCTCTTTTAAGATTGCGCTTGTCAACAATACTACGCTGCTGACCGGGCATCCGAATCCTGCCTCGGCCAGTGTGGATTTTTTGGGCACCGGCACCGCTAACTTTTCTGAGGGTGCAGTAGCTGCCGCAGGTAGTAACACCACGAGCCTGCTGCGTAAAGCCAATGCTAGTTCTACTGCCGCGACACACGGCCCTGGTGGTGATGATGAAAAAAAGGGCAGCGGTTACGACTCTGATAACAACGCAGCCGATTTTGTGCTGATGTCCGCTGTTACGGCCAGAAACAGTAATATCCATGTATTACCGGTTAGCTTTACGAGCTTTCGTGCGACGAATGTTGCCAGTGGAATCCAAGTGGAATGGCAGGTGGCTGGAGAACGGTATATCAACCAATACATCATTGAACGCGCTGCCGATGGCCGTATTTTTCAGCCTGTTGCTGAGATCAAAGCCGTGGGCAATGCTTCCTATAAATGGACCGATCAGGCTCCCTACACCACCGAGAACTATTACCGCATCCGTTCAGTAGACAACACGGGCAGTGATAAATACAGTGCTATTGTTTTCATTAATGCTGGACAAGAGAAACTTGCGGTCACTCTCTTTCCCAATCCTGCACGTGGCGGAAACCTGACGCTGCAGTTTCATCACCAGCCAAAAGGGCGATTCACAGTTCAAGCTTTTAGTGCAGCAGGACAAGAAGTGCAACGCTCAAGTATTGATCATGCAGGAGGCTTTGCCAACTATAGCGTACCTGTCAATGCTATTAGGGGAACAGGCGTATATTATTTAAAGATCAGTAACGGCACCGAGCAATCTTTGATTCGCTTGATGCGAGACTAACAAGGCAGTACTGTTTCACAATAGAGAAACCCTTGTAAAGTACAGGGGTCGTACAGGATGCTGATATAAGAAAAACTACTTTAAGCTACGTTGGAAGTGGTATGACAGTTGGGTACTTCAACTCACTTTTCTATCCTAGTTAGTTCTCTTTAAAACAGAAAGAAAAAAAGCCCGCTGTAAACACAGCGGGCTTAAAGTGCCAATACTAAGCTGCCAACTATAGGCAGTCATTTGCTCTGCTTAAAAAGAGATTGCTCTGTGAGAAAAACAACGCTTGCAAGTTACTCGCCAGTTCTCCGCCAGCAAATACCCCTTTCGGGGCATAGCTAATACCTAAAAGGGGTATAAAGCAGCGATGTTAGCCAAATCCATTAAGCCAAACCACTGCTAATTATCGGTTTAATCAATCCTGGTTAGTGGAAAGGACCTGGAACAATTCTTACATTGATAGTGTTGTGCTGGTGATACTGAGTCTGTCAACCCGTATTTTATTAAAGATCCACCTTTACAAAAAGGACATTGGTTAAACTTCAAGAATGATGAATAACAATAGCTCTATTCCGAAATATGGCGAGAGTTACTTGTATACCTTCAACCTGAATCTATTTCGGGAATAGGCCTGCTAATTCAGGAGCAGAAACTTAATATTGGTTACACAACCAGTTATCTATTTTTATCACACCCTTCCAAGAAATACGAGATCGATGAAAAAACTACCTGCACTTGGCGCAACTTGTTTTGCATTTATTTTTTTGTTTGCATGCCTTCGCGCAAATGCACAAAAAAAAGTAACCCTCGACGTTAATTTAGGGACCGTGCAATCAATCGCTAAAAACCTAAGATCTACTTATGTTTCAGAAGAGAATATCCAGATTGACCATTACCGCCGATTAAAGTTTGAAAGTTCCTATCTAAAGGTGATTGTCAATCCAAGATATGCATTGAATTCTCGTTTTTGAATTGGAATAGGTTCTGGCTTCTACGCCCATTTCAACGAATATTACTCGGGATATAAAAATCCACTTTTCACTACCATACCATTGTTGGCAACTGTGAGAATAAATCTCTTGAAACGCCAATCAAATAATACGGGCGGAATTGATGCAGCAGGGGGAAGGATTTTTTTTCACATGGGTAGCTATCCATTAGATCGTAAAAACGGCTGGCTGTATTCCGCGTCTGCCTTCTATACTTTTAAAAAGAGATACATCGTGAAGGTTGGAATCGAAAAACAGCTAGATAACAGTATCTACTACTACACATCACCCGTCCCAACTCCGCATACCGAAAGTTTCAACTATAATCTGGATCGTCTCGCGCTTTC
>DASVSM010000737.1:0-3202 GCA_036388115.1 Flavisolibacter sp. | reverse complement strand
GCAGGTGATGTATAAATAGGCCTGATCCTTCTTTATCATAGCGGCTGCAACGCTATTCAACATTTCTAAAATGCTTTATGCCAATCTTAATTCCTACTTTAGAAATTCTTCTTTTCTGATGTTTGAATCAAACGGATCTGTTGAGCGAAATAGTCCTTTTTATTTTTAAACCTATGTGAAGGATGCATGAGATAAGTTGGTTCGCATTCAAACATGTATTCTATTTGCCTTACCGCAAACTCAGCAGGTCTTCCAAATGTTACGATTTTGATTTCTGTATTATATTGATTTTTTATAAATTCTATTTCCTTTTTAAGGCATTCAATAGAGTTTTGATAGACCACTTCGTTTTTTCTCAAATTAAGTTTGTGGCCGAATCCTTTTATCCAAATTTTAAATATATCAGTAACATAAACATTGTACCCTTTGGTAAGAAAGGCTAGGAGAATTTCGTTTCTATAAAATCTACGGTTAGGATTATTATCCTTATTCAATAAATGGATTCCAAAAGGTGTGCTTAGTATTATTGTATCTAATGGATCTTTACTTCTTCTCAAAGGGTCTTCGCTAATAAATATAACTGCCTTGCTGTTTCCAGGGCTACTGAGCAATACCGGCAAATCGATCCCATAGTGATGAGATTCAATCCCCAATTCACTATATGGTAATCCTTTTATTACCAAGTCGGTTAACTCAACTTTCTCTATTTTTTTGGGGCAGTCTCCATCAAAATTCTTTTGAAACGCTTTATATGCGTCTTCAATTAACTGTGGCTGTACTATTTCAAAGCATTGAGAAAATGATTCAAGAATGCTATCAATAAAATGCTTTTCGATGCTGAAAATCATATCTGTTCTTAATTAGTTTAAATGCAAGTAGGTAGCTAAACCTGAATATAGGACTGTTGTCGGTCTCATAAAAATTCTTGTTGACCTGATAGATTGCGAACCCACAACCTGAAGATTAATCCCGGACGTCCGGGACTACTCTGCGGCTTGAGCTACAAGCCAATACAAAATGATTGGTGAGATTGATGCTATCCCTCTCATCCCACCAATCCTATAAATCCCAGTTCAGAAGACTACTTCGGTACAAAAATCTGCTTCAACTGTTCTACAAGTACACCGTTACCGCTTACGCTGATGTTGCTGATCTTATCAGCGATCTTTTCCACATATTCCATTTCCTTCAGCTTCCACAGCATCGCATTTTCTTCCATCAGTTTGGCAGTGTTCAGCAGGCTACGGGTGCTGGCAGTTTCTTCACGACGCATGATGATGTTGGCCTGCGCTTTCTTTTCAGCGATCAGCACACCATTCATGATCTCCTTTACATCACCCGGCAAAATGATATCACGGATACCAAAGCCGGCCACTTCCACACCCAGCGCTTCCGCTTTTTGCGCCACCGCCTGCAGGATGAATGGAGTGATGCTCTCCTTTTTGTCGAGCAATTCATCGAAAGAAAAGCCAGCGATGTATTCACGCAGCGACAATTGCAAAGCCACATACAATTGCTTGTCCCACTCTTTGTTTTGCAACACGGCTTTTTCAATGTTCACCACCTTGTATTGTGCCCATGCGTTGATGCGCAAAGCTGCTTTGTCTTTGGTGAGAATCTCCTGTCCGTTGATCTCCATTTGTTGCTGGCGGGTATCCACCTTGGCTACGTTAATGGAGATGCTGTTCTTCCACCAGTAGTGCATGCCTGGCTCCAGCACCTTTATATACTTACCATCTACAAACAGCAAGGCAGTTTCAAAGCTTTGTACTTCGCTGCTGCGAACGAATGGTTGCAGCAAACGGTTCTGCAACACAGCACGGCCAATGTCTTCGGTGATGTCAATCTTGCTGATGTCGGCACGAATAAATTGATGGCTCAGGGCACTCTTCCAGAACGCATACCGACCAGCGGTAAGCACCCGGTTCAACAAGCCATTTTCAAACATCAATACCAGCTCTCCTTCTTTTACGTCAATCACATTCAGCATCTCTGCAAAAGCCTCATCCTGCAACAGGATGTTCAGTTCAATAGGCGCAACAAAGGGTTGGGTGAGGTTATAAACGTACACCTGGACATTCTCCCAGAACCAATATTTGCCTTCTTTCAGCATACGCCGGTACACACCGTTCTTAAATACCAAACCAACCTGGTAGGCGGTTACTTTTACCTGTTTCATTTTATTATCCTTTAAATTTTTCAAATCTTTTTAATAAAGCCAGGGATAATTGCCATCCTGTTTCCACGGAGATAAATTCGTCATTATACTTTCTGTAAAAGTTCAACAGCACTCTTTCAATACGTCTGCACTTTGACAGTGTGTTAGTACTGATTATTTGCTGATGAAGTGATACCATCTGCATAAGGATTCTTTTTACCTGCAAAGTGACCACCGGACTTAGTTGCCGGGCCGCATTTTAGCGGACTGACAACAGCGGCAAGCCCCTGACTTTAAAATTTCACCATTTGAGAAGCGGTGTACTTCTTTCATCCTTCATTAACAGTGAAGTGTTCTACCACTGAACTATCCGAGTTTTAAGTTCGGAGCAGGATTCGAACCTGCGACCTGAGGGCTGCGTTCTATCCACTTGAACTACCGGGTATTAATCCGGGGAGGAATCGAACCTCCGTATCAGCGTTTGGTGGAAACTGCACCGTTGATGCAACAGCATACAGATAGTTACTACGTCTGCACTATGGTGCTTCTTTGAAACACGCATCCGGTTTGCTGTCAAGAGGCAAATCTCCATCTTGCCGTTAAGCAAGCTTTTTAAACCTCACCCCTAATCCCTCTCCTGCAGAGCCAGAGAGGGCCGGGGGTGAGGTCATTGAACAACTTTATTCGCACAACTGGAACTTGCAAACGCATGTGGCTTGGCTTTGAAAGCGAAACCCATACCCATGATATAACCCATCGCTTCTTTCAAGGCATCATTGCTTTTGAAAGCAGGGCTGGTGTTGATATCTGCATGCACTTCCATGTCCACACCATAAAGCGTAAACAGGTTGCAAAGTGAATATGCCACCTCAATACTCTTTGCCACCTCAGTCAACATCCGTTGCTTGATGCTCATCTTCATCGTCGTGATTTCGTTGTGGATAAACATGAAGCCACCACGTCCTTTCCGGATGAATACAATTACGGTTGCAAACTCAGTTTCCGCCCCTTTTACCTGGCTGTCCGTACCGATGCAAACTTTCA
>DASVSM010000736.1:0-6514 GCA_036388115.1 Flavisolibacter sp. | reverse complement strand
GCAGGTGGCGCTTCCGGTTCGCTGGATGCTTCCAACATCTTCAAGCCGGCATTAGCCCGTGGCGAACTCCAATGCATTGGCGCTTCTACACTGGATGAATATAGAATGTACATTGAGAAAGATGGTGCCCTTGATCGTCGTTTCCAAAAAGTAATGATCGAACCACCTTCTGTGGAAGATACCATCCAGATCCTCATCAACATCAAATCGAAGTATGAAGACTATCATAATGTAGATTATGATCAGGAAGCAATTGATGCCTGCGTGAAGCTGAGCGACCGCTACATTACCGATCGTTTATTGCCCGATAAAGCAATTGACGTGATGGATGAAGTAGGAGCAAGGGTTCACTTGAAGAACATTAATGTTCCGCAGAATATCCTGGATCTGGAAAAGAAGATTGAAGACATAAAGGTTGAAAAGAACCGCGTTGTAAAAAGCCAGAAGTTTGAAGAAGCGGCGGCTTTGCGTGATACGGAAAAGCGCCTGGGCGAAGAGCTTGAAAAAGCAAAATCGCAGTGGGAAGAAGAAAGCAAGCACAAGCGTTACCCGATTGGTGAAGAAGCCATTGCTGAAGTCATCAGCATGATGACGGGAATTCCGGTTAAGCGCATGGTGGAAGCGGAAACGCAGAAGCTGCGTAAGATGGCCGATGAAATGAAAGGCATGGTGGTTGGCCAGGATGAAGCTATTTCGAAAGTAGTGAAGGCCATTCAGCGTAACCGTGTGGGTTTAAAAGATCCGAAGAAGCCGATCGGTACGTTCATCTTCCTAGGTCCTACCGGTGTTGGTAAAACAGAGTTGGCAAGGGCCCTGGCTCGTCACATGTTCGACAGCGAAGATGCCCTCATCAGAATAGACATGAGTGAATACATGGAAAAATTCACAGTGTCACGTCTGATTGGTGCGCCTCCGGGATATGTTGGTTATGAAGAAGGTGGTCAGTTAACAGAACGTGTTCGCCGCAAGCCTTACAGTGTTATCCTGTTGGATGAGATTGAGAAAGCGCATCCTGATATCTACAACATCTTATTGCAGGTGCTGGATGATGGCCAGTTGACCGATGGCTTAGGCCGCAAGGTTGACTTCAAAAACACCATGATCATCATGACCTCGAACATTGGTGTTCGCCAGTTGAAAGATTTTGGAGACGGCGTTGGTTTTGCTACTGCATCGCGTACGCAGAATGCTGATGAAAATAACAAAGCAGTAATTGAAAAAGCGCTGAAGCGCACCTTCTCTCCGGAGTTTTTGAACCGTATCGATGATGTGATCATCTTTAACTCGCTGAGCAAAGAAAACATCTTCGAGATCATCGACATCCTGATGAAAGGTGTACTGAAGCGTTTGAACAATCTTGGTTTCAATCTTGAATTGACAGCAGAAGCAAAAAGCTTCATTGCCGATAAAGGTTACGACGCACAGTTTGGTGCCCGTCCTTTGCACAGGGCCATTCAGAAATACCTGGAAGACCCGCTGGCAGAAGAGATTCTGAACATGAATATCAAAGCCGGTGATGTGCTGCAGGCAGACCTGGATAAAGAAAATGGTAAGATCGTATTCAGCCTGAAATCAGAAATTACCGAAGAGTCGAAAGCCTGATTTTTAAAGACATAAATTTTAAAACCCGCTGGTAAATCCAGCGGGTTTTTTGTTGCGTATGTGTAGGGGCCGTTAACATTTTATTAAGATTGGTAAAACATTTGCAGAGGATGCTTCGTCATCCATTCTAACTCCACATTCCTTCGTAAAACCGTCCATCCCACCCCCTCGCTGAAAGCCTGAATGCTTTTATACTCTTAAACCTACATACACATGAAGCAACGCTACGTGAGGAGAGGAATATCCCTATTCCTGTTCCTGCTCTTCGTACACTTAACCCACGCACAAAGCAAACCATCGAACAACGACTAACCGCAAACAAAAACGTCAGCAGCTTTACACTTAGCACTTCTCTCAAAACACCTTCGAGTATCATCTTCAGCAACACAGTGCAACAAGAGTTGCCTTGAATGTTCAGCCACTAGCAGCAGGCAGCTACCTGCTTCGGTTCAGAGATGAGGAGGGAAAGATTGTTAACTCGCAACAATTTGTCAAGCAATAAAAAAACAATTCAGTTCAAAAGGCTGCTCACCGGGCAGCCTTTTTCTTTTGGCTTATTTCTTTTTGCCGGTACAGTTAGACGTGGCATTTTTGCAGGGTAGAGAAAGACATGAAAAAGATTATCATTACCATTGATGGCTGGTCTTCCTGCGGGAAAAGCACACTGGCAAAGGGCCTGGCAAAAGCATTGAATTATGTGTACGTGGACAGTGGCGCCATGTACCGTGCCATCACCCTGTATTTTTTGCGTAACCATGTGGACTGGACTGATAAAAAAGAGGTAGCCAAAGCATTGAAAGAAATTTCCTTAGAATTTGTATTCAACGAAAAAAGCCAGCAATCGGAAATTTACCTGAATGGTGAGAATGTGGAATATGTGATCCGCGACCTGGTGGTGGCAGAAAAAGTAAGTGACGTGGCTGCCATTAAAGAAGTGCGGGAGGCCGCCGTAGCGCAGCAGCAAAAATTTGGGAAGGGCAGAGGCATCGTGATGGATGGTCGCGACATCGGCACTGTTGTTTTTCCAAATGCCGAATTGAAGATATTCATGACCGCCGATAATGCCATCCGGGTGGAAAGGCGGTTTAAGGAACTTTATGAAAAGAACCCTAACGTGACGATTGACGAAGTGAAAGCCAACCTTGAAATGCGTGATTACATCGACTCGCACCGCGAAGTGAGCCCTCTGCGAAAGGCAGACGATGCACTGGTATTGGACAATTCTAATCTTACCGAAAAAGAACAATTTCAAAAAGCAATGAAGTGGGTGAAGGAGCGGCAGGAAGTGAAGGTGTAAGGATTGGATATAGTATCGCCGATACCAGCTGCAGAAATTCTGGTCCTCACCTGTTGTGTTACTCCTTTGTATGTTCGGAATAGCTTTGAGCAGTGAGCGATGTGCCGTCAGCTATCAGCTTTGAGCCATGAGCCATGAGCTTTAAGACGAATAAATAAAGTAATAGTTCTTGCTTGCCCTGCTGAGGAACGAAGCACCTTCGTTTAGTGCTTTAAGAAAAGAATACAACCATTCAATCCTCTTACAACTATACTTCAAACTATAATTCAAAGGTCCCTCATGCCTCGGGATGATAAGGCATGAGGTATTATGATATTAGATTGATAAAGGTTCAAAGAAAATGCAAGCGGTGAATAGCAAGCAGGTTGAAGCCTTGAAGAAATGATTGTACAAGCCAGTGTCTGTGCAAGGCGACTCCCTCTCCTGATGGATAGGGTCAGGGGTGAGGTGCTCAATAGAATTAACAACCGTACACGCTGTGCGACGCAACGAAAGCTACATCGTTATGCTGGCCTCTGGTCCATAAAAAAACGCAACCAACAATTGCTGATTGCGTTTCAAAAAAGAGCTATACTTATTTCTTTATACTCAATAACTCCACTTCGAAAATCAATGTTGATCCTGCAGGAATTGATCCGGCGCCGTTTAAGCCGTAACCAAGTTGATGCGGAATGTAAAATTTATATTTTGAACCAGCAGGCATCAACTGCAATCCTTCGGTCCAGCCTGGGATAACGCGGTTCAGTGCAAAAGAGATCGGCTCCCCTCTTTGATAAGAATTATCAAACTCGGTTCCATTGATAAGGGTTCCTCTGTAGTTTACAACAACTGTGTCGGTAGCCAATGGGCGGGCACCTTTGCCCAGGGTGATAACCTCATACTGCAAACCGGTAGCTGTAACTTTTACATTTGGCTTCGTTCTGTTTTGTTCTAAGAATCTTTGTCCCTCTGCTACATTCGGTCTGGATTTTTCTTCTTCAGCCTTTTGCATATATCCCATAATAATGGAATTGCACTGGTTCTCATTCAGGACCGTTTTTTTTCCTGCCAGCACATCGCTAAGGGCTTTGGAAAGCATGGTTGTATTCAGGTTTTTCACCCCTTGTTGTTTGTAAAATGTGGCAACGCTTACTCCCAATGCATAAGAGAGTGAGTCGGTACTGTTTTTCAAGGGTTTGGCAGCTACTGCAGTGCCGATTTTTTTCTTAGGAGTTGTTTTTTGCGCACTGGCTGATACACTAAAAAGAACCAGCCCCGCAATCCATAGTTTTTTCATGTTTTTGAAAATTAAGTCGCAAAAATAGGCCAACAGGTTGTAAAGCTTCGTTTAATTTCGGGCATGCTTCAGGCCTCCGCACAGTTATATAAAAACGCCTACAGCGGTATTCCACGGCCGGTTTGGTGGCTTGCGCTGGTTATGTTTGTGAACCGTTGCGGCACGATGGTCATTCCTTTTTTAACAGTTTACCTCACCACCCGCGGCTTCACCCTGGCGCAGGCAGGTTATGTGATGGCCGCCTTTGGAGGCGGGTCAATAATAGGCAGCTATTTGGGAGGCCGGCTGACAGATAAATTCGGTTCTTATCATGTGCAGGTTTTTAGTCTTTTGCTCAATGGCGTTATGTTTATTGTACTGGGACAAATGCAAACACTGGCGCAATATGCAGTTTGCATCTTCGTGTTGAGTAGTGTTGGCGAAGCTTTCCGCCCGGCAAACTCAGTTGCCATTGCAAACTACAGTAACGATGACAATCGCATTCGTTGTTATGCATTAAACCGGCTGGCTATTAACCTGGGCTGGTCCATTGGTCCCGCGGTAGGTGGTATGCTGGCAAGTTATAATTATGGTTTGCTGTTTTGGGTAGATGGATTAACCTGTATTGCCGCGTCAGGCATTTTGTTGTTGTTCATGTCGCCAACTGAAAAGCATGTACGCCAGAAAACGGATGGTGTAGCACAGAACGAAGTCTCTGCCTACAAAGACGCAGCTTTTCTAAAAGGTATGTTTTACCTGTTCCTGATTGCGCTGGCATTCTTTCAATTGTTTAGCGTTATCCCTGCCTATTATAAAAATGAATTGCACCTGAACGAAGCAACAATTGGCTGGATACTGGCAATGAACGGCTTGCTGATCGCGGCCATTGAAATGGTGCTGGTTTACAAACTGGAAAAGAAAAATCATACGTTGATCTACGTGATGACAGGTTCGGCTTTGATCGCACTTTCGTTTTTATGTCTTGAATGGGGAAGAACGGCAACCGTAGCAGTAATAAGTATGATCATTGTAACAATCGGCGAGATGTTTCTCTTTCCCTTTATCAATAATTTTTGGGTGAAGCGAAGCAGTCAAAATAATCGCGGCGAGTATGCATCGGTTTATATGATGGCATGGGCGGGTGCATCTGTATTGGCGCCAACACTTGCTACGCAGATTGCGGCCCGTGCAGGTTTTACCACGCTTTGGCTGGTCGATTCTATTTGCTGCGGTTTTGCAGCTATTGGCTTTTATTTTTTAAAAAAGGAATTGTCATGAATGAGTTTAGCAGGATTATCCAGATACGCTGGTCGGACCTTGATCCTAATTTTCATCTCCGCCATTCGGTGTATTACGACTGGGGTGCCTTTTGCAGGGTAGAGTTTTTAAATGAATTCGGCTTGTCGGCCGACGTGATGACGCAGTTGCAATTCGGGCCTATTTTATTCCGCGAGGAATGTGTTTTCAGAAAGGAAATCAGAAGCGGGGATGAGGTAAGGATCAACCTGCAGGTATCCAAATCAAGAAAAGATTTTTCGCGTTGGAGCATTCAGCACCAGGTCACCAAAAACGGAGATATACTTTGTGCTGTTTTAAATGTGGATGGTGCGTGGATGAATGTAGCGCAACGTAAGCTCATGTCGCCACCGGAAAAAGTGTATGAGGTGTTTGATAAAATGCCGAAGGCGGAAGGGTTTGAATGGCAGTGAGCAGTGAGCCGTGAGCTATCAGCCATCAGCCATCAGCTTTCAGCCGTTAGCTAATCGTAAAGCCCTTGCTTCTCCTGCTGACGCAGAAAGCATCTGTGCACGGTGCTCTGATAAAAGATAGTAATCAGCTTTACTTTTCACAACAGTCGCTTCCTATCCAGCTCAAGTGTCCATCGTGCCTCGGAATGAGAAGGCATGAAACTGGATGATAGCAGGCAGCATGAAGGGTTAAGGTAGAAAGGCAAGAAGCGTTATGAATGGCAGAAAGATTGAAGGCTTGAAAAAATGATTGTGCAAGCCAGTTGCTGTGGGGTGGCGCTCCCTCTCCTAATGGAGAGGGCCAGGGTGAGGCCCTACTCAAGCATCTTTATCTGCAAAGGATTGGCATTTGTAAAAGAGCTTAACAGCATTCTTATTGTGCTGTTATCCTTGTAAGGTGTGATGTATTCTGCTATAGCTTTTTGATTGATAGTCTCAAAATTTTTAGGCAGGTAGCCCATTCCAAAAAAATTTCCCTGCACCACCATAATGCAGGAGATTTCATCTTCTGTCAATCCCTTGTCTAACACAACATACGAAGGCCGTTTGGTTAACGAGCTGATGGCCAGCAAAACACGGTCATTATAAAGTTTGGGGGGCTCTTTTTTTTCG
>DASVSM010000735.1:0-3420 GCA_036388115.1 Flavisolibacter sp. | reverse complement strand
ATCAAACACAAACCACTTCTGATCGCAGGACTTGTTGGCACAAGGCTGCATAAGATCCGTTGTTTTCAGCAACGCTTGTTCCCACGAATCTGCATTGGGCCGCTGAAGCGGGTTGTGCAAGCCGGTGATAAATGCCTGATCGAAAAGTGTTTTCAGGTAAGGTCCTGTAAGGGTGTAAGGGAGCTTGCCGACATCAGCCCATGGCAGGGCCCATTTGGACACCTGATCGAGCTTTGGACGGTTGGAGGCATCAGTTGGATGCTCGATGAAAAGAGCTTTCTCACCCATCGACAACAGGTCATCTTTTTCTGTATCCAGCGAATTGATCTTGCCACCTTTTAAGGGATGACGATACAACAGGTACATGTAGATCATCACCGCCATGGCATGCAGGTCGGTGGTGCGGTTGGCATGTTTGCGATCCGGGTCCCGTAAATCAAGATGCTTTGTTGCCAGTACTTCCGGCGCTATGAAATCGGCCGTGCCAATCACATCCGGCGGATACAATCCCGGCACCACCAATCCGTCAATGTCAATGATGGTGGCCGACCGGCTTACGGGATCGACCAATACATTTTTATACGAAAGATCGGAATGCGCAAGACCGGCAGCATGCAGCCGCTTAACGCCCCTTGCTATCTTAACACATATCTGGAAATAACTCAGCCAGTTACCCAGTTCGCTTTCATCGAGGCGCAAACTGAATCCCTTGTTACGGAATTTGGCAGAGGCAAACCACAAACCCTGTTTTTCCTTGCCTTTGATACCCTCGCTGGTGGCATATCCTCTTTTAAAGAAAAAATTCTGGTTATAGGTTGGCACCACCAGTCCTGTTTTGCCTTCCATCTCCACCATATCAGTTGGCCAGCAGTATAGTTCTTTGTAATAATCACCACCCTCGCGATTGAAAAAACTATCATAGTACTGCGATACAAGTTTTTTTAAACGCTCCTTTGAATTGTAGTCCTGCTTGTCTCGGTAAAAAGCAATCACATACCGTTTATCCGGACCGAAGTATACATCCTTCATTCCGCCCCGCATCGGCTCTCCATTGTCAACAAAGTCATAGGTTTTTCCTGCGTGGATAACCGACGATGCCGACCTCACATTGTTCTTGCCTTTGTTGCTTACAAAATTATCCAGGTAGTTCAAAGCAAATGGGTTTAGATGACATGTTTTACCGCCTCATTACTTAAAAGACAATCGCTAGTGTCCGGTCGTCGTGATTACCAGGGCTCCAGAAATCCATCCATTGCGAAAGCTGTTCTTCGATGTCCTTGTTTTCCGGGTTTAGCTCCACCTTTATCTTGTCTTCATTCTGACCGGCCAGGTCGTTAAAAAAAGCCTGCCATTTTTTTATATTGGCAAGGTTTGCCTCTACAGAAAATTTGGGGTCATAAATACCGTCTGACATCAGTACCAGATAAGAAAAATCTTTCATCAGCTTGAAGCCAAAACGGGTAGAAAATTTTTCATTCTGAAAGATCTCGGGCATTGTTATAAACCGGGTGCCGCCGCCAAATTCACCTACATCAATCCAGTTCATTAGGTGCACTTCCGTAAGGTCAGTATTCAAAACGGCAATCGGGCAATCACCCACACCAAAGGACAACAAAGCATAACCGCTTTCGTACCTTTTTAGCAGCGTGAAAATGAGCGTCGTGCTCAAATCTTTCAGGGTAAGATTCTGTTCCTGTGCAAAGGACTGTAATTGCTTATGCACCGTCAGGGCTGCTTTCCCAAGGTTGTTGTACACAAAGCGGTAAAGTGCTTTTTGTGCTTCTACATTTACTTCGGAAGTGTAGTTGTGCAGCAGCGCATCAAATCCGGCTAAGCTTTCAGATGCCTCCTTCTGCGAGAAAAATTCCACAATTCCGTTACATGCCAGTGCCGAACCCTTGCGGGAAACTTTTGCACTGCCGGCGCCATCGGCTACCACCACAATGCTCCAGCCATTATCAAGGTCCTTGTAAGCAAAATCATCCTCCCGGAACGAACCGACGTTTGCATGCGAACGTCCCCGCTTTGACGAGGCCAGCAGGTGCCTGTCGTTAAGCGGTACAAACACAGTCAGATCATCTTCTTTCCAGTAGGGATCATTCCGGTCGCTATCGAGTTTTTTCCAAAGACTTTTAGGATCAGGATTGATGATCAGCGGAATCAGTTTTTCGTGCAACGGTGTTTCCTGCGGCTCGTCGCGAAGACGGAACCGGAACCTGATCTTATAATCCCCGCTTTTAACCGGAACCCCGGTGATTTGCTTTGTTTTCTCATCGTATACAAGCCCGAGGTCCTGGAGTCCTTCAAACTGAAATTCGGCAATGTCTTTCCAATTCAGCTTTTCGGTGTCAAACAACGTTTCATAGGGTTTGCCAACCGTGGCGTTTAACACCCTCACCGGTTGCTGCGAGATGGCTGCCAGCCTTTCCTCCTGTTTCCACCTGGTCATAAGTTCATTTTGATTTCGTACAATTTGCCGGATGGCAATCTTGTTTTGTTCATCCTGCAAAAATTTATCGAAAAGCGTTTTGCTGCCTGGGGGTATGCTGATGTTGTGGTGCTGGAAAAGCAGCGTCACCAATCGCTTTGCATCACTCATCCTGGTTAATAATTAAAGCACGATCAAAATTTTTGTGGCGGGACTTTACCAGCCTGTCAGGTAACGATGTTCAGCTCTGATGGCGGAGGAGGCAGTTCGCCAAGACCGGTGACCTCCGCGCCTTTGTCTTCCACCTTGGTGGACGTGACGCCAATGGAAGCCGATACCCAGGTAAAGAATTTTCCGATGCTCTGGCTGTCCGCTGTATCAAGACTCACCACGTTTTCGGTGATCTGTTTCAGAAGGTTGCTATCAGCCCCGCTGCCGGCCGCGCAGGCCACGGTGAAAGCCGTTTTGCGTTTTTTGAATTCCTCCAGCCCGCTTTGCCAGTCATCTGTTGGAATACCGTCCGTCATTAAAAAGACAAGTGGCTTCCAGTCGCCTTTTTGTTCCGTGGTTGTTTTGGTGACTTCGTTATCGATGCAGGTAGAAACCAGTTTCAGCGCTTCTCCCAGGTTGGTTGTACCCGTTGCCTTAATGTCTACCATTTGAAAAGAAGCAAGATCAGTGAGTGGTACGATCTGCTTTGCTGCACTGTCGAAGGTGATGATACTGATGAAAGCCGTTTCTATAGCCTGCGGATTTTGCCGAAGGGAACTAATCATCACCTGCACACCATTTTTTACAGCTTCAATTGGTTCACCGGTCATGGAACCGGAAGTATCCAAAATCAAATAAACGGGAAGTCGTCTCATCTTTTATTTTTATTTATGGGTGATCTGATAAATGGCAGCAAGCCGGGCTATTTATTTTGCTGTTACCTGCTTTCTATGCAATTCTTACGCCTCTGTGTTGTGCTTGTCTAGGAGGCAGGCTGGGGG
>DASVSM010000734.1:0-5122 GCA_036388115.1 Flavisolibacter sp. | reverse complement strand
GAGTGTCCAGTGCCGGAGGTGTATAATTGGAAAGCGCAAAATTTTTGCTCCTGATGTAGTCCTGTAGATCAACCGCTTTTCGCAGATCGCTAAATGCTGCTGTGTAATCTTTGTTATTGTACTTTTTGATACCGCGGTTATAATGCATATCAAACAACTGGAAGAACCCAAGATTCTGGTCAAGCGTCATGGAAACGTTCTTTGGATCCAGTTCCAATGTTTTTTTATAGGCCTCAAATGCTTCTTTCGACGCATCATAGGTCAGGGTACCAGTGGTATCCGTCTGTGCATAATAGGTTTGAATTTTGCCTTTCCAATAAAAGGCCGTTGCATTGTTAGCATTTTTCGGATCGGCCATAAACTTGTCAAGGCTTTCCTTGGCTTCGTTGTATTTCCCTTTGGAAATTTTTTCCTGTACGTCTTCCAGCTTTTGTGCATAGGCACCGGCCACGGCGCCGGTAAATACCGCTGCTAATAAAAGTTTGCGCATTGTTTTTTTGTTTTAATGTTAGGCTAAAGGAGTCGTCTCCTCTCCTTCAGATGTATTTTCGGGTGAATTGGTTGTTTGTGTGTCATCAGTTAGGATTTCGGAAACGGCTTCCGGATTTCCCCCCGGCTCAACCATATTGGCAGCCTCAATCTTTTCCTCTACTTCTTCCACATCAAGTTTGGTTATCGCTGCAATCTCGTCGCCTTCGTCGATCCTGATCAGTTTGACTCCTTGTGTAGCTCTGCCAAGTTCACGAATGTCGGCCACTTTCATTCGAATAGTAACACCGCTTTTGCAACTGATCATCAGGTCTTCCTTTTCCGTTACATCCAGCACACCCACCAGCTTGCCTGTTTTTTCCGTGACGCTGATCGTTTTCACACCTTTACCACCACGGTTGGTGATACGGTATTCATCTACCGGCGTACGTTTTCCATATCCTTTCTCACTAACCACAAGAACGGTTTTGTCTTTTTCGGTTTCCGGATTAACACAAATCATACCAACCACTTCTTCAGTATCAGATTCAGCTTCGATTCCTGTTACGCCAATAGCCCCTCTTCCTGTCGGACGAACTTTCGTTTCAGGAAAACGGATGGCACGGCCGGTATTGATAGCCATCATGATCTCACAATTACCGCTTGTTAATCTGGCTTCCAGCAACTGATCTCCTTCTATAATGGTAATGGCATTAACACCTGTGGTTCGCGGACGGCTGAAGTCAGCCAACGCCGTTTTTTTGATCACCCCTTTTTTTGTACACAAAACAATGTAATGGCTGTTAACAAAATCTACATCCTGTAAATCCTTAATATCAATGATTGCCCTTACTTTATCGTCGGGTGCAATTTGTAGCAGGTTCAGGATAGCTCTTCCTTTACCATTTTTTTCTCCTTCCGGAATCTCATATACGTTCAGCCAGTAACATCTTCCTTTCTCCGTGAAAAAAAGCATGGTATGGTGCGTGCTGGCAACAAACAGGTGTTCGATATAATCTTCATCCCGTGTTTTTCCACCCATCACACCTCTTCCGCCCCTGCGCTGTGCACGGAAGTCAGAGGCCGTAGTGCGTTTGATATATCCCAGGTGTGAGATAGTAATAACCACATCTTCTTCCTTGATCAGGTCTTTGATGCTGACTTCATTATTGAGGTAGGTGATCTCTGTTTTTCTTTCATCACCAAATTTCTCTCTTACTTCTGCCAGTTCCTTCTTAATGATCTCATAGCGCAGGTCTTCATTTGCAAGAATTTCCTTCAGGTGAGCAATCAGCTTCATCAGTTCATCATACTCCTGCTTGATCTTGTCCCTTTCCATTCCCGTCAGGCGCTGCAGGCGCAATTCCAGGATGGCTTTTGCCTGTATCTCATCTAATCCCCAACCCGCATTTACCAGGTTTTCTTTTGCAGCATCTGGCGTAGCAGAGGCACGGATGAGTGCAATCACCTCATCGAGGTGATCCAGTGCAATAAGGTAACCTTGCAGGATGTGAGCTCTCTTTTCTGCCTCCCGCAGTTCGTATTGCGTACGGCGAAGAACAACTTCATGACGGAACTCAACAAATTCAGCGATGAGATCTTTTAACGAAAGAATCCTTGGACGGCCTTTTACAATAGCAACATTGTTGATACCGTAGCTCGTCTGAAGCTCCGTGAATTTATACAACTGGTTGATGACAACGTTGGCTACTGCGTCACGCTTCAGATCAACCACCAGGCGGGTGCCTTCCTTGTTGTTCGATTCGTTATTGATATGGGCTATGCCCTCAATTGTTTTATCGGTTACCAGCTCCCCAATTCGGTTACACAAAGCATCGCGGTTTACCTGGTAAGGTGTTTCCGTAATGATGATCTGTTCACGTCCGCTTGGCTTTGTTTCCACATGCACTTTTCCACGTAATACCACACGGCCGCGGCCAAAATGGAAGCCGGCTTTAATGCCTTCCATTCCATAGATGGTTCCGCCGGTTGGAAAGTCAGGTGCTTTCACATATTGCATCAACTCATCGATGGTGATCTCACGGTTATCAATGTAGGCGATACAGCCATCCACCACTTCGCTCAGGTTATGCGGCATCATGTTGGTAGCCATACCCACGGCAATACCGCTGGAACCATTCACCAGCAATTGCGGAATGCGGGCAGGAAGAACTGTCGGCTCTTTCAGCGAATCATCGAAGTTCAACTGAAAATCGACGGTTTCTTTTTCGATGTCCTGCAAAAGCGCTTCCGCCAAACGGGTCATGCGGGCTTCGGTATAACGCATAGCCGCCGGGCCGTCGCCGTCCTGGCTTCCATAGTTACCTTGACCGTCAATCATGGGATAACGCATGTTCCATTCCTGGGCCATACGTACCATTGCATCGTATACGGCAGTATCGCCATGCGGGTGGTATTTACCCAAAACCTCACCCACGATACGGGCGGATTTTTTATAAGGTTTGCCAGGCCCCATTCCCAGTTCATTCATCGCAAACAAAATGCGGCGGTGAACAGGCTTAAGGCCATCTCTTACATCTGGAAGGGCACGACCGACAATAACAGACATCGAATAATCGATGTAGGCTGTCTTCATTTGCTCCTCGATGTTGATTGGTATAATTCGGTTGAAATCCTGTGTTTCCTGCGGTTGTGTATTATTTTCCATTCGCTGTACTTACGTGTCAAATTTTAAGGTGTGCAAATCTACCTTTTTTCCCTCTAATAACCTGACGGATTAAACGCTCCAAAAGCCAAAAACAGCCTGAAAATGGCAATAAGCTGTTAAGGTTGTTTCAACCCGTAAAATAGCAGTGAAAGAATGGGCACAGTATTTTCAGTAATGTTATCTCAGGAAATGTGTCCTTTGTATGAAGCGTTATAGTATACTTCGTCATAACCAGGAATCAGGGCCCTTCACCCTCTCTCAATTAAAGTCATTTGGCATTACCGACACAGACCTTGTCTGGATAGAAGGAGAAAGCACTTCCTGGGATTACCCAACCGAAATAACGGAGCTGAAGGTCATTGTTAAACCGAGCCTGAAACCTTCGCAAACCATGGCACCAACGGCTGCCCAAGCCAGTGCCAAAGCAAATACAGAGCTTCAGCAATCGGGGCTATCTGCCGGCACAAATTATGTGGCATCACCATCTGAAACAGAAAATTCTTTTGACCAATATTTTGCCGCAACTAAGGAGGAATTCAATTGGAATACAAAAAAACAGCGCCTGAATTTTTCATCCATAACGGCCAACTTATTTGGAATGGGCGTATTACTGATTGGTGTGATGATGTGCGCCTTCGTCGTGAAAAAACTCGTAGACCATTTTGAGTTTGAGCCGGAAGTTGCTTCTTCCGAAGCTATTGAGATCTCTAGTGGAAATTCGCTGGTAAATGTTACGTCTAATGCGGCAAAGGCAACGAATACATCGCTTTTGGCACCTATGTCGCTGGGCATTGCCGTTGGAAAGAATGATTCGCTGCAGGCAGAACGATTAAAGGCTGAAAAAGCGCCTGTTCAAACGAAGGTGGCCATTGCACAAACATCGCCTGCTGAAACAGAGGAAAACCCAGCATCCCTAGCGCAGGAAAAACAGGAAACAATTGCAGATACAGGGGAAGCCAAAGCAACAGAGGAAAAAGAAACAAAGGCCGATACTGAACCCGGCGTTAAACGGGCGCCCTCCCTTAATGTATCCGCAAACGACTATAAAGTGGGCATGTTTGGCGGCATTTCCGAGCTGGAGTTAACCATCACCAACCCGTCCTCAGTTACAGTAGAAAAAGCTATTGTAGAAGTCGATTTTTTGAAGCCGAACGGAAGCGTTATCAAAACGCAAACCTTGTCGGTTGAAAATATTTCGCCGGGCGGCGAAAAAAAACTGGCTGTGCCTTCCAGCAGCCGCGGCGTTAAGGTCCGCTATCGTGTTATGGCAGGAGATAATAGGTAAGAATTTTTTCGCCTTATAGATTTTGCCCTGCCCTTATGGCGGGCAATTTTTTTTACCGATGTTTGTATCCATACCTATTCACCCTTTTATGCAACAAATTCTTCTTTTCGGCGCCGGCAAATCGTCCACAGCAATCATCGAATATCTTTTGATTAATGCACTGGCAGAGAACTGGCGCCTGACCGTGGTAGATGCTGCCCTGGAAACGGTGGCCGAAAAGATGGGTGATTCACCTTATGGAACGGCTTTGGCATTTGACATCACCAACGATGAAAAAAGGAGAACAGCAATCCAATCAAGCGCTATTGTTATTTCCCTCATGCCGCCTGCCCTGCACATATTGATTGCAAAAGATTGCCTTGCTGCAAAGAAAAACTTATTGACGGCCTCCTATGTTGATGACCAGATAAAAGCGCTGGAAGGCGACATCAGATCAGCAGGATTGCTGTTTCTCTGCGAGATGGGACTTGACCCCGGAATCGATCACATGAGCGCTAAAAAGATGATTGACGACATTCACGCCGGAGGCGGAAAGATCACATCGTTCTTTTCACATTGCGGCGGTTTGGTGGCACCCGAAAGTGATGATAACCCCTGGCATTACAAAATCAGCTGGAACCCACGAAATATTGTGCTGGCCGGCAAAAGCGGCGCTGTATACAATTGGAACGGATCAGCGAAGCACCTGGCGTACGATGATC